>JBJMFM010000317.1:0-6663 GCA_045808425.1 Nitrososphaeraceae archaeon
CTCAATATATTCTTCTGAAGGCTCGACTCCCACCACCATTTTGGGGGACGCAATATCAAGAATAGTTTGGCTGAGTATTCCTGTACCACAACCAACGTCTAACCATTGAGCGCCTGATGAAACATCAAGCCAGTTCAAGAACTGTCGAGCGACTAGCCTGCTCCACCTACCTATATATGATTCATAGCTGGCCCCATTGACCCACATGTCTTTGTCATATGACTAACCAACTTACTTAAGCGATTTCATATGGATCTATGGCTGCAAACTTACTACACAGATAACAAGTGTATTTAGGAAATTCGGGGCACCCCTTTCTCTACAGAACTGAAAACAGATGGAATTGGAATCGTACAAGTGTGCTATAATCTAGCATTCCACAGGTGAATATTTGACGCTCTAAATTTTGATTGAACTGAACTTAAGAATTGAAAAAAAGAAGATTATGTTATTCCAGTACATGTTACTTCAACTTGAAGCGCTGCTGCTTGAACTTGCTGCTGCCGCTGATCCACCGCCCGCTGCGGCACTAGAACTAGAACTTGCTGCTGACATGTTTGTTAACAAAACTAAAAAACAAAAAATAGTGAATACTACAACGGTTACTCCGATTCCATTAGGTATTGGTCAGAGGCCGCAGTAGATTGTAGGCACTCATAACGTCTTGATGCGCATCATATACTGCATATGGGCCAATTGCTATAATCGCAAAGACCAGCTTTAGCAGCACTATTATGATGATTATCGCAACAATTACGACTATTATTGTCCATAAAAGGCCTAGAACCATAGCAAGCTCATTTAGTCAACATACTATAAATATTATTTTTACCACTCAGAAAATTGTAATTCTTCTAGTATTTTCTTTGTAACCTCTTCATCTCCCTTCATTTCATCTGCTTCATAATTGGTATTATCTCCATGAAATCCTACAGCTGTCATTAGATTATGGAAATGATCCCATGGTGAGCGTTATCGCTATCTGTGAGCTGTTGTCGTTCTTATCTTTCTGAACTTATATCTGCTTTCTTGGTGCGGGAATACTATATAGAATTACGCTAGGAATGGAAATGTTGTGTAGAAATTTTAGTCAGTCCTTCCTGACAATTCCTTTCTTGATTGTACCAAAAAGTAATGTATAACCACATTTAAGACATTCTTGTGAGTTTAATACCCGTTCATTGATAGATCTTTTGCTAAAAAGTTCACTACCACATTCTAAACAAAAATACTTTAAATTATGAATTACCATAGGAAATGTCAATCGTAGACAGTACCTAATAAATCGGCCAACTGAACTATTCTACTAGCTATAGGATCGCCGAAACAAAAAGTAAGATTCATTCGTTGTATCACCTTTTACTGTCTAGAACATACATTATGAAGGTTGTATATCATGCTATACGTATGTTACTCAATAGCGGTACCGTCTATAAATGAAATATTATTTAGAAATGGTAACATTGTTTAGATGGTATGGCTATATGAAGTATGGTGTGTTAAGTAGGCACTATAGATCCCTTATTCTGCGATAATTAAAATATTTTTAATCAACGCATGCTATGTCAGCTATAGGTGCTATGGGACCGCTTGCTGATTCAGGTTAGCCACGAATTTTGTAGCGACTTATATTCCACAGATAAGCAGATATCTGACATTGTGGTATTAAAAATATTATTCATAAGTAGGCGAGTAATTATGTCGTCTTCATCAAGGAGATGCTTTTTTTATGATAAGTTTTAACTCCCGGAGCAGATATCCATCAATAGGACAGATTGAAAAAGAAGAAGAGTATTCCTAAAACTGACAACACAGATACATTACTAAAGCTATATCAAATTTATGATGGTCATAGAGATGCTATCTTATGGTTCCTTGAAGGACTGGATGCAAGTGACTATAAGGAATATTTGGAGAAATATCCTGGCGCTTCTGATGAACGGTCTCACTTCATAGCGGTATGTGGTTTTTTTGAATTATCTGGTGTTCTTGTAAGCCATGGTTTGATAGATCAAAACTTGTATTTTGATATATTCAATCCTACTCCTTTTTGGAATAAAGCCAAACCAATAGTAGAAGGAATGAGAACCAAGAGACCTCATATTTATGAAAATTTTGAGTTGTTAAATAATAAAAGATTAAGTTGGACAAAAAAGAGGAGTAATAGTAGAAGTAAGTAGAAGAAATGCTAATTTTGTATCTTTTATAGATTATTTAGCGGGTAGAAAATCAGGCTTTTACTTGCCAAGTCTCCCACTTACATATCAAAGGAAGAATGACAACAACAAGATAAATTATACGAGTATTATAGAAGAAGAACTTTAGAGACAATGTGTTAGAAAGGGAGTGAGAATGTCAATGATTTGATTCTTTGCTGAATCACCAAAATATTTGGATATCTAGAATGATATCCAAAATAAAAAAAACTTAAAGTACTCCTATTTTACTACTTTTTCAATGATTAGTAAAGGAATTAAATTATCTTTTGTTATTGTTGTTATTTTATCATTATTGCTTAGCACAGTAACTATATCCGCTAGTTTTGGTATAGCAGCGGCACAGAAAAGACAAGTTACACTTACCACTATTCTTGACGATTTGGTAAGAATGCAGATCAGGTTGATTATGATAGTATCGGTACGTGCCTTTTTGTGGTTCACGTATAGATGAATTCAACTTTTGTGCGTGTGGTGGAAATTTGGGGGCTGATTAGCATAGTCCTTTTCATCAGTCTTTTTGAGTAACAAATCCGTTTGGTTGGATGCTTCTTCTTGATTCTAGAGTTTGGTTATTAAAATGCCATAACTAAAGTGCAGATTCTCTACATCCTTTAGATTTTATATCTATCGCCTCCTTAACGTCATATACAAAAATTTTTCCTTCATTGTCTTCCATGTTGTTAAGGATCCTTTTAATTACTCTATCTACCATTGAATCTGTGACTATCGTCATAATTGTAACATTTGTGTTGTATTCTTCCATCATTGTACTAGTTCATCTATCAAATTCCACTGCAAGTGTTGGAGCTTTGCCTCTACCTTTTGTCTCATAATGTGTAAAATGTAGTACTATGATTAAAGCATCAATAGCTTGGGACATGTTAGAATGTGATATTATTACTTATATTCTCTTTATAGTATAATTATTATAATATAACACATCTAAATAAAGAGATTGTTATAAAAATATTAGTTATATTATATTTTTATATATTAGTTTATATGACAGTTTCTAATGTACTTTACAGCATGTCTAATACAAGAAAGGATCAACAACGGAAAGATGAAGAGACAACATCGACTACAAAAGCTACATCTTCTCCTTCACAAGTACAGCAGCAAGAAGAACAACGACAATCAGTCAATAATGCATTAGATGAAACCAGAGACAATATTAGAAGGTCTATAGATGAAGCAAGAAAAGATATTCCACGTTACACCCAAGCTGCTAATGAATATCAAGAACAAACTATTCAAACAGCTAGAGAAATAGCTGATAGCTTTCTAGAATCACAAAAAGAGATTATCAATTCACTACAATCAGCATGGGTTCCAGCAGTAGAGAGGACATATGGTGTTTTTTGGAATTATTGGATGTCTCCTAGAAGGATTACCGACATATATGCAAGGGCAGTTTGTATTATGATAGATAACACAATTGCTGCAACAACGGTTGTAAATAACACTGTATTTTCAAACCTACATGCTTTCAAAACATCTATTCAGAACACAAGAGATAATCTAAAAGAATTCTCTAGAATAGGTGTTAATGCAGCAAGAACATATGAGCAAACATCAAGAGATACAACCGCTGGATCAACAACTAACTTAACTAACGTTAAGAAATAAAGAGACTAGAATTCGGAAAAATGGCTTCTTAGTCAACACAGAATACCAATCAATATTATTTTTATTTCACCAGCAGGTTATTAGAAAGAAGAGATGATCCTGGGTTTCTATTTGTATTTGTTAGTGTGACCCCATGGCATGATGATGGCTGACTACATATGTTCTCTAGCTAGACGATCATTGGCTATATTTCATCATATATTGGATTAATTCGATAATTTTCATAACGAAAGGTGATGTCATGGTAAAAAGCCACTTATCACGTCTTATCCAACTTTTCAACTTACTGACTTTAGAATTGACATCAGAATCAGAAGCAAGAATATATTCCATTCTTTGTAGTAAAAAACGTGTTTTTCTGTTTTCTTCAGTCTTGTTGGAACTTTCTTCGACTTCGTATCTTAATGTTCTTATCTTATTAATTATTTCATCTTTTTCTGAAAGGCTTCGAGTTAGAATATAGTCATCTTGTGCATTGACGCTGATAATAATGTTGTTTATAACAAGCCTAATTTTTTCAGCAGAAAATTCTAACGATAGTTTTCCATCAATAAGCTTTTCCTCTATGGACACTTGTTGTGATTGTTTGAAATTTGTTATTGTTGCTGCGATCCTGTTTGATATATCAATCTAAAGTTCAATGACATCTGTTATATATTTGTTAGAAGTACGACCGTGGTGCATAATAGGTCGCTTCATAGCCATTCAAATGTTGTACTTCTATTATGTCGACATCTGAATTCTTCAATGATTCTTCTACCTAGAAAAATTCTTTGATGAAGTTATTTCTGAATGAAGACATCGAGTCATAGAAGGGCTTTGAATGTGCTTGATCTGAGAGAAGATAGAATCAAACAAATCATTGACAGAACTATGACAATTTCATCTAAAATATAGTCGCTAAAGCAGCGGGGGCTTCTTCCCGCCGCTTGATGAAAACACAGAACAGTGGAGTATGTGGTCTTCTCTACAGTAGATAATATATCATCTCATGAGTATTTAAAAATTCAAGAAGTTTATTCGTGTTTTAGTAAATATTGTTAGGGATCAAACTGGTTCCTCAAAATGGCTCATGATAAAGTCAAGCCCTTGTTCTATAAATGTAGTAGGGGAAAAATTCTTCATGCTTTGTATTATTGCTGCCAGTGTAGCTTGAAGAAAAAATCCCCCTTATTACCTCTTTCTTTATTATATCTGAAGTACTATAATTCAAAGCCATTAGCATGTTGCGGCCAACACATATAAATATATTTTTCTGGAAAATTTTATTTTAGATTACGGTAGTTTTTACTAAAAAACTTCTCTAAAACTTCAGTTATTAGACCCAAACGATAAAAACTCTAGCAATAAATTAATAATAAAATAATCATGATAACAATATGTCTGATAAAGAACCTTCTACAGGAAAAGAAAAAACAAAAAAGACAGATGCTGTAGCGATAGGAGAGACCCCTCCAGAAGTTTTTGACTCTTCAACGTATGATTCAATGACAGACTTAAAGACCTCAGCTACTATGAACGAAAGTGAGGTAAACAAGGTATTATCAGATATTGAGAATAAGGAGCCGATAGAACCTGAAGTTGTACATACTGAATCTACAACTAATGCAAATATTTCACCTACCAATACCACTGTAACTCCGACTATGGAAGGACGTGCATCTACTCTGAAGAAATCAAAAGAAAGTCAAAATAAATATATATCAAAGCAGTTGGACAAACAAACCACTCAAATCAATAAAAAAATAGCAGAAATCCTTCAACCTCTTCAAAAAAACATATAGAATCTGTAGGTAAGCAATCAGAACTGATAAAGCAACTTCAATCCCAGCTAAAACAGCTGCAAAAGCGAGTTTCACAAATCCAGAGAGTAATAAACATAGGAAAGAAGAAGAAAAGATAGCAAGAGGCTATATACCCATTTTTTATAGTGTATTACTAAAAAATAAGTACCAGTATTTAGTTTAAATTCCGGCAACATCTTGTCATCTGCGCACATATTATATTCCAATAACAAAAAATTAGTCATAATGTATCTCCTTTTATACGTTCTAGCTTTGTCAGTAACTTTAAAATAACATCACCATTAGAATTCATGCATATATTATGACATTACCTAAAGGATATGGTCAAAAAGCAAGTACAGCAGGAAAAAGAAGCTTTGAGAGCTGGTGGGCCACAGTTCCTGAAGATCTAAGACAAAAGACCCGTAAGGGAGATGAAGGAAACAAACCATTGCTAAATCAAGTTAACTACGTTCTTTTACATCTCCATCTAGCCGGCAAGCATGATGCAAAGCCAAGTCATAATGAACTAAAGGATTGGCTGCATAGCGGTCAGGTAGATGTTCTTAGAATGAGTACTGCAAGAAAATAAAAAGCCATTATCAACCCAACACTTACACCTATTCATGGGGTTAGAATAATTCATGCTAGTTTTATTATTAACTGCTTTTTGTGACTCGTCCAATCTTCCATTCATTATTAAACCCTTGAATCCTTTCTCTTATCGGATATAATTTGAAAAATCAATTTCCGATCCAAGAGGCTGGAATAGACAGCCAGCCGCTTTACCAATTGAAAACTATCTATGGCTCATATCTCTTCACTCATTACTTAGCTGATAGTTTTATTATCTCACGATTATTTAGTACATATGCATCACTTACAGTACGTGCTATCCTTGCCCGCTAATGTTGTTCAAGCCCTTACTACATATATTGTGATAGAGCTATCCCCTCTTTAGATTTCATTTCTCTCTGTGTCTTTATTTTAGTTACTGCATCTTCAAAATGTTGCATCAATATGAATGCCTC
>JBJMFM010000318.1:0-3019 GCA_045808425.1 Nitrososphaeraceae archaeon
GTCAATTGATTTTCCAGTCTATGACCTATTTGCTCTTTTTTGATTAATTAGTAACCCTGTATATAACTTCAACAATATTGTTTTTTAGGCTTATATTCACAATATCAATAAACGCTGAGTCAGCCTTTCAGATATCAAAAACTAGAGGAGATACTGTTGGCTAATACTATTACCATTGTATAGTTTTCAATATGAATTATACATTAACAAAGATCCATACCAATCAGCCTTTGTTTTATAATCTATAATTTTTTTATTTTCTTTTAGATCTATATTTGTAATACTGTTATTTGGTTGTTCTTCGTTTTCTTTTTCATTAGTTTCCTGAAAGCTATTATTATTATTACTCTGCATAGAGTCTATGTCTTGGCTTTGGTTTTGTCTTACCAGGGCTTCTAATACTTGTTGTACATTATAGATATCAGCAGATATTTTTCCGTTAATCTTATGTAGTAAATCTTTTTGCCTTTCATGTAATTTTTCGTATCTAAAAGTCAACTTACTATTATAATGATGCTTTATGCTCTTTAGATAAATATATCTTATGTTATGAAGGCTAATACAACCTATGTCTGACATGAAGGATATGTTTTATACTCTTCTAAAATAATGTACGAGCAATCTTCAGTTTGTACTGTGAACCACTACTGATATCGAGCACGTTATGACAAATTAGATTAGAAGAGTTAAATTCCTTGTAGTTTAATATCAATGTGTACATTCACAATGGGTTTGAATGATAGTGCTGCCAAAACAAGGCAATTTGGTGACAGTATATGTACTTGTAAAATATGCTATCACAAGATAGCGTCAGACTGCATGAAATCCAATTGCAATTGCTGTACCAATAGTAATCATTCCATGGTCTTAGATGGAATAGAAGGATTTACAAGGGCGCCAGAACGATAATAACACAGATATATAAAATTCAATATGAGCACTAGTAATGAAAAAGAAGAACAAGAATATTATCAATTAGTCCATGTACCAACCGGTGGACAAGTAGTACTAGAAGCCAATCTAAGCATTCCTAAAAATACACAAGGAGTAGTCATATTTGCCCACGGAAGCGGAAGCAGCAGACATAGTCCAAGAAATAGATATGTTGCGCAAGTTCTTCAAAATGAAGGTATTGCTACTCTACTCATAGATCTCTTGACAGAGGATGAAGAAGAAATTGATTTGCAAACAAGACACCTTAGATTTGATATAGGCTTACTTGCTAAAAGGCTGATTGGAGCTACTGATTGGCTAACAAAACAAAACTCAGGTAGTAGAAGAGATTTCAAGGTCGGATATTTTGGTGCAAGCACGGGTGCTGCAGCTGCTCTTGTAGCAGCAGCTGAACGTCCAAATACAATCAACGCAATCGTGTCTAGGGGTGGAAGACCAGATTTAGCTGGAATTGATACTTTGCAAAAAGTCCAAGCACCCACACTTCTTATTGTTGGAGGAAATGACGTTCCTGTTATAGATATGAATAAGCAAGCATTAGATAAAATGCATGTTTTGAAAGATAACAACAACAATAATGAGAATAAGAAGAAGAAGTTAGTAATTGTACCAGGAGCTACACATCTGTTTGAAGAACCAGGAAAGCTTGAAGAAGTTGCTCGTCTTGCAGCTGAGTGGTTTGCTAGCTATTTGAGATAAAGAAAGAACACAAAGTCTCTTTTATCTATACTTGTCAATAAAATTGCAAAACACTATGGAGCATCAAAAATAGCAGAACGTTAAGGTCGTGGATTAAAAATATTTGAATAGTATGTCATCAAGGTCTTGCTTGAATCCTTCATAAAGTTTTTTATTTTCCTTTTGTTCTAAGCTTATTTTCCCTATTTTTTCAATTTTAGATAGAGCATGATCAAATTCTGCTAAACCTATAACTGATTTTGCTAGCCTATTTGTCAAAAAGAATACAGAAGACATAACATAGTTAATCTTGTCAGTTTCAAGTTCAATACTCTTTGAATATGGAAATATAGAGTCAAGGCATCCTCTTAATTGTCTTGTACATTCGTTTAGGCATTCTATATCTATAAGAAGCCGCTGTAAAAGCTAAATCCAGTTATCAATGTGACAGTTCTTTATCTATTTATTTAAAATCCTTTGTTCTTCAAAATAAACTTTACAATATTCACAATCTGAATCTAGTTGTAGAATTTCACCTTCACTTGTAATATGGTTCTTCGTATGATTGTAGGCTGGTTCTATATCTTTTTTGATAGTTTTTGCAATAACGTCTTGGTCTACACGTTGTAATTCAAAGGACATTTCTTCTTTTGTTGCACTCAATTTTATAAAGAAGTTTGTATCAAGCTGATAATATGTTATGATAAAAAGGATAAGAAGCTCTAGATGATGGTATAGATGATATCGAAATCAAAAGAATAAGACAAAGTAACATGTTTGTAATACTAAGTTGATATAATGTAGGAACCTTAAACACATTATGTTACTGTGCCTTTATATGACAGACACTTCATTATTATTTCAAACTGTAAACTCATTCTAGAGAGTACTTTATACCTTCAGTCAGTTTTTCTTTATTTTATAAACCCTTAACATTAACCTAATAGTAATTCATATTATAGCCTACACCATATATTACTACTCAAAGAAACATGTCAGAAGATGGCCATGATAATACAGTAATGGTTCAAGGTGATATTGGAGAAACAATGCAGGCAAAAGAAGAAAAAGAAGCAGAAAAGAAACAAGAGGAATGGCAAAGAGGAGAAGGAAAAGATCTACAAGCAGAAGATGAATTAAAACAAAGGGTGATAGCAAGACAAGAAGAAAAGGGCAAAGCAGAATTATCAGCAGCTGCAGAACAAGGAGGAGAAGAAGAACATGTTACTAATTCTAAAATACTAGCAAGCCAACAAAGGAAAAGAGCAAATAAAAATGCAAAAAAAGTACAAAGCAAAAAGAAGAGCCAAATTTATATGATTTGTCAAAGCAGCTTGAAAATCACACGAAGCAATTATCCCGGATGGGAAGTATAGTTGAGCAATTG
>JBJMFM010000319.1:0-4816 GCA_045808425.1 Nitrososphaeraceae archaeon
AACTCTGATATGCCTAAACCAGTTGCTTTCTTTATCCAGAGATACTTCTTGTTAACGTTACTATTTTTTTGGTTAATTAAGCAATCAAATATTATTTTCTTATAGTCATAGAGAGGTTTATCAATACTATCTTTAGTTGGCAAACCAATAATGTGATTAAAGCAGCAATCTCCATTTGTTCTTACATCTTCTAATTTGTGCTGCTGTTTACTCCATATCCAAAATGGTTTATTCTGCAGTATTTCAAATAGTTTGGATTGCTGCTGTATTTCTAAGTTAAGTCTTTTCTTTAGGTGTTTGAACCTCATTTTTAATGTATTACTAATATCTATTGTAACGATATCATTATCTATAGATTTTCTGATTGGCTATTTTTTATATCATAGAAGTTCAATTGAGCGGCATTAATACAATATGTAAATAAGATCTGCAGATGCATAGCATAGATGCACAATCTCAATTTTCTTCTTTATATACCTGCTTTATGAGCACATCTAGGAACTTGAATCTACAATCGATATATAATATAAAAACAACATAATATCCAGTAATATGATATGAAATTTGATATATTTAGTAGAAAGAAATTCAAATGTAATACATGTGGAGATAAATTCAAGACTGAAACAGAATTAAAACAGCATAACCGACAAGAGCACCCGTAAATGAACTCAAGTTACTGTTAGCGTGTAACAAGCAACACCATATAAGTGGTATTGTCAATAACTATTAAACGCTTTAATATCTTTTAATCCGGTCAAGGTAAAATAACTGAATAATAGTAGCTTTCCTGCTAGAATCAGTATCAATAAGTAATTAAGAGAGACAATCGCTGAGCAAAAACTCATCTCAATACGATATCGATCCAAATGAGAAATTCTGCTGTTAGAAAATCGCGAATACCACAAAATTTACTTGAGCTCATGATTCCTTAACCTAATAATAATAACAACAATAATAAATCATGATGTAATATATATATGATATACACATATGGACTCTGAAGATACGACGGCTTCTGAATCACATCACAAGGACAAAGACGAATTACCTACTCTTCCATCAGAAACGTCAGATGATATTTCGACAGAATCAACCAGAGAAAAAAAAGTTGTAGTAGTTAAACCAACAGAAACGAATCTTAAGGATTCTGATGTTCCAGGCTCAGGCTCTTCAGAAGAAGTAAAAAAACAAGATGATAATGATATGGAATAATTATCTACCGCATTGATTATGAATTGTCTTTAGCACCTCCACAATATGTTTCACAGTTCATCTTTCTGCCTTGAGCGACATGTACTAGTACCCCTACAGCTAATAATAACAAAAAATAATGTTATACACTGCTTTGGAGTCTCATACTCATTTTATAATTTCTGTAATCTACAGTACTACTATATTCAGACATGCACTCATGTAACAATAGCTTTGTCATTGTACTGTACTTTGACTACCTATTATATCTATAACTTTAGCATCCTTGTTGAACTGGATTGACAGAGTTCTTGTTGTTTTAGTGTTAGCTGTTTCTTTAAAGGCTGCATCTTTACCATCCACATGTACAGTAAATTTTTCATCTGCATTACCTTCTTTCTTATTGTCGACTACATCTCGTGGTATTTGAATTGTTAAATTTCCGTTATCAGCAGACGGAGATGAGATTGGAACTGTAAGTGTTGCCCTGCTCTTGTTTAAAGTTAGATCCAATAGCTTACCTGTGTTTATCAAGTAGTCTATAGGAATGCTTTTACCATTAGGAAGGACTAGGTTAGTTGTATTTCCAAATCCACTATTACTATTTGAATCCTGAGCATATACTACTCTATGCATAAACATTGTAGATCCAAATGACGATGTTAGCAAAACTGCTATTAATGTAGATCCCATCATGACCGTTGGCAGCATTTTTCTTTGGAATTGCATTTCTGGCCTAACATATCTCTAGAAGACATAGTTTTTTAATGTTTAATATAACTACTATTCTTTATGGATGTGATGTTATATTCTAAGTATTTTGCGAAATAGACATACTTGTACTCTGCAGCGATTGTTTTAGCTTTAAATGGTGCCAAAGGCCTTTGTATTTGATCTATGTTCAAGATAATTGATATCCTTTCTGATACTATTGCATTTGACACTCCGGCTGATGTACGAATAAATCCATCATGACTTTAGGATAGGTAAATGTAGATGAAACGTTAATTTTTTGTTTTCCTGGAATTAATTTTTGACATTGCATATTGAACAAGATATTTTTGGTCTTTCAATCCTGTAGACTTCCAATAGTATTTGCTAACAACGTAAGATATAACCCACCAAATAGCGCTATTTACCACAATAGTAAAAGGAAAGCCATAGTAATATGTCATAATTGTACCTGTTATGGTACCGCCTATCAGAAATGGTACTTGGCGTCTTAATATTGACTTTAGAATTTTGTCCACAATAAAAATACATTTTCACTCATGTATGCATTACAGTACAAAAAACTGAAATATGACTTCATTTGTATATTGTCTGTCTGTCTGTCTGTCTGCCTGCCTTCCTGTACTTTTCTCCCAATCTTTTTCCTTTCTATCAATGGGAAGCATACAGACAATTTGCCTTCGATAATCTGTAAGCAGTAGCTCTTGGCGCAATTGGATAACAAGTGGTACAACTTTGTTTAGATTTGATGATAAGCTAGAATATGTATAGATTCACATACATTCAAATTATTTTATCAAGTATTTAAGCAGCATAGTGGTTAATCTCTTGTGATAGATTACCTAATTCTCTTCCTTTGAAGCACTTAAATATCTTACAGAATATAATACTATATGAGTATTAGTAGTAAGAAAAGGGATAAAGATAAAGATGGTAAAGCAGCTTCTGGTGGCGAAGCAAACACCAACTATACAATTGGAACAGCAAGCCGAGGTGGAAGAACGAGTGATATAAGAAAAGAAGAAGAAGAAGAAGTGGTAGCAACAACAACAACAACATCGACAGCTCCCGACAGAGCAACAAGTAATCAAGAACGTATCACTCCACAAAAAGAAAGGATAACATCCATGTCACAAGTGCCGCGAGATGAGACTCCTGGAGCCATTGTGGAAACTCCGACTACGACCACGAGAACAGTCACCGAAGTACCTAGTATGTATGAGCAAAAAGAACAACAGCAAGCCGGAATAAATAGAGCATTAGATGAAACAAGAGACAATATTAGAAGGTCTATAGATGAAGCAAAAAGCCAAATTCCACATTATACTCAGACTACTAATGAATACCAAGAGCAAACTGTTCAAGCTAGCAGAGAAGTGGCTGATAACTTTCTAGAATCACAAAAAGAGATTATCAATTCACTGCAATCAGCATGGCTACCTCAGATAGAGGCAATAAATAGAGCATTTACATGGACTTGGATGTCTCCGAGATATTTCGCACATATATATACAAATATGATTAGTAACTTTGCTGATAACATCGTCGCTACAACCAGATTATTAAATAACATGGTGTTTACAAATATGAAAGCATCTAGAACAACAATACAGCAAGCAAGAGACAATGTGAAGGAATTCTCTAGAATAGCTGTAAATGTTGCTAGATCTTTAGAACAACCAACAAGAGACACTACTGCTGCTGCAAGTGCGCAGATAAGTAGCACTAATTTCCCTTCTACTTCTTCTGGATTCTACGGTGATAGAGGAGGATATGCTCTTAATGAAGAACAAGAACAACAGGTTCCATCTAGACAAAATGAGGAAGATACTCAAAGAGTCCTAGAGGCACAAAATCATATTGGTGGCCAAAGAAGAGAGCAAACTGTGACAGACCTGCCAAGAGCCGCAGCAGTTGGACAAGCCCTAAAGGATCTGAGATTTCCAGCAGATAAAAATCGAATACTGCAATTTGTTAAAGAACAATCCAATAGTAATCCGGATTGTAAAAAAATGGCGCCTTTGCTAGATAAAATAGAAGATAGACAATATCAGAATGTATCTGACATTACTAAAGCAGTAGGTCTAGTTGGGTAATGTAATAATAATAATAATAACAATTGTAGCATAAGAGATCTTAACAACAAGACGTAAAGAACTAACGGAGATTGCTGCTACGAGCTACTGCAGGGAAATCCATCAAGTCGTCCTCCTCTTCTTCCTCCCTGGTATATTTCTTAATTGAAGCTGAGCAAATAATTTTTGTCTGGAACCATAAATTAAGTGAATCAACAACTATAGAATACGCATATATTGCATCATTATAATTATTATTATTATATTGCATCATTATTATCAAAAGACTTTTTCTATTCAATGTAAATTTATAGTATTCACAATTCTTACAGAGGGTATAAAATTTCTCCTGTTACATGAATATGATCTTTGAGATGGGTTTTTGCACAGCCAAAATATATTGATTCTTATTTAGCTGTTTTTATTATTTATAATCGCTATATCAGAAAGCTGCTAAATACATATATATCAGATCGTCAGAACATGAAATCTCATCCTATTTTATATTATATATCAATTTGAGATTCAAGTTTGTGCACGATATTTGTAAATAAAGTATAAGAAAGAAGAGGTATAAATAATTCTTAATTCAGATTGCACCCGTGCCTGATATATTCAAATATATCTTCTATTAGTCTTTGAATTTCGTAATAATTAGTCTATCCTTGTCTATCCTGACAATTAAATTTTCACCAGCTTTGAAAGGAAATAAACTATCCTCTACAAAGGCCTTTTCCAGAAATATCGAATGCCTGTATGTTTTTACTCCTGTTTTTGCGGATTTAGACTCAACTTTATATAATTTTGTTTTAGTC
>JBJMFM010000320.1:0-5420 GCA_045808425.1 Nitrososphaeraceae archaeon
ACAGTCCTTGATACTAAGGAAACAGTAATAGAATTAAATGGTATAAAGATAGAAGCATTTCCATCCCACCATCTTGATGCAATGAGAGGATTGCCTAATGTCTCCTTCATACTGCTAGATGAAGCTGATTTCATTCCTCCAGGACAGCAGCAAGATGCTAGGGATGTATCTGAGAGGTAATATTGCAAAATCAAATCCATATATTGTAATGGTATCAACACCAAATGCACCTGATGGTTTGTTTGAGAGAATAGAGAAAGAGGCTAAAGATACATGCTTATACAAACGCATATTCTTGGACTATACATATGGTCTTGGTAAAATATACTACCTAAGAAGGCCTTACAAAAATATTACTTAGACATTTGTTAACAATATGAAGAACAACAAGCTTGGAATGACACAAGATTCCAAAAAATAATTTATGTCTATTTTTTGTGTTTAGTAACGCACATGGAGACTCACCGGTTCATTGTTGTTATTGCAAAAAATATTACACGTTCTTTGGGTATAACCAACGTCGCAGCAATCTACTCAACAGAGGCATTGCGAAATATGTAAGACCTATGACCAGTATTATGGTCATAAGTATGTCAGTAAGCAATGGTCGCTGTCCTAAGTAAATACTAAGGATATAATGTGCTACCGAACTAATACTATATGCCGCAATAAATGAAACTATTGCCATTTTCCATTTGGGAGGTGCACTTATAGTTTTCAAATTTGGGAGATTAAACCATGTCTCCAAACCAGTAACTCTCTGGAGAGTAGAGTATTTATTGACACTCCATGAAATCAAAATATCCTGAAATGTACTGGGAGGTTTTTTCAGTCACATGACTAGGTATCTTTGGACTGGCGAATCAGAGTATTGCATATGCGGACACCATTTAACTGACCATTAGTTATTATTGTCCTACTGAATTGGATAATAATAATAACTCATCTGCTACAAGAAGGTGGTGTAGAAATAATAAGAGGCCAAGGAAGATTGGATGGACCTCGACGTGTGATTGTAGTATCTAACAATAATAAGGATTACACAGGCAGCGATAATAGCAATAGTGGTAGTAATAATAATAGCAGTATAAAGGTGTTAGTTGCAAATCATGCCATTGTATTGAGTACTGGAAGTAGTGCGGTTATTCCATCACAAATACAAGGTTTAGCAGAGGCACATCCATGGACAAGTAGAAATGCAACTAGTGCAAAGAAAGCTCCACGTTCACTTGCAATAACTGGTGATGGTGCTGTGGCCTGTGAAATGGCACATGCATGGTGGGCTCTTGGGACCCGAGAAGTGATTATAATTAGCAAACACAAAACCATACTTGATAAATATGAACCGCTGGTAAGTGAGCGACTTGCAGAAGTCTTCAAACAACGAGGCATGTCCATATACAATAATGTAAATGTCAGAGAAGTCAAACGCGTCAACAGTAGCAGTACTATCAAGCAAGAAAATAACGGTGGTAGTTCGGTTCAAGTTATTTTAGATGACGGCAATACTATAAATTCTGAGGAGCTTTTAGTAGCTGTAGGTCGCAAACCCCAGATAAACTAGGTCTTGAAACAGTCGGTCTTAAACCAGGAAATTGGCTTGAGCGGTGGAGAGTGGCTATATGCAGTTGGTGATATCAACCATAGAGCATTACTAACTCATGTCGGAAAGTATAAGGGTCGTGCATGTTCTACAGCTATAATTACACATGCTAGAGGAACTCATAATTACCATCATGACAATTATCCTGGCGTAGATAGTAGTAGTAATACCAGTAATAGAAATAATACTACTATCAATACTTCTTTTGATCCTACTAACATGTGGCTAGCCACATCAGATCATATGGCTATACCACAAGTGATTTTTACTGATCCTCAAATTGGTTCGGTAGGTTTAACTGAAGAAAGTGCTCGCGCTTTGAAAATTAATGTTCGAGCAGTAGCTAGTGAGATTGGTACTTTGCCTGGAGCTCAGCTACACACAGATGGTTATGACGGACAAGCTAAGATTGTTGTAGATGAAGATCGTCATGTAATGGTAGGTGCTACTTTTATTGGTCCACAGGTTGGCGATTTGCTCCATTCTGCCACAATTGCTATTGTAGGTCAAGTACCATTAGAGCGACTCTGGCACGCCATACCATCATTTCCTACTGTGAATGAAGTTTGGATAAGCTTACTTGAAAACTATGGATTTTGATACTCGTTTGGTGGGAGGAGTAAACAACCTAAGTTCAAATGGGTCATTCAATCCAGTAAGCCTCCATGCGTGAATACAGTAGCAGAAGAAGTAGTCCTGGTTTGGGATAGCATATACGCAACTGAGGTTTGTTATTAACTAGGAATATCGGGACATCTACATTGAAAAGCTTTGCATTATCATTTTTCGAAACTCTCTATCAGGCATATTCATTCTTGCTTGTACTATAGTAGTACCTACAGTATATCTTAGTTCAGGATTTTCAGATCTTATGGCTTGTAGTATAACCTTTGCCACTTCTTCTGGCGAAGAAGACGATGATATATTTTCCATCCTTGATTTAAAGTGATTCTCTACCTTCTGCATAAGTGAAAAATAAGGAGATTTTGGATCTAAAGCTTTTTTTGGTAAAGTGCCTGAGTTTATAAGGTTAGTTCTTATAAAACCGGGTTCAATAATAACTACTCTAATTCCAAATTGCTCTACTTCATAAGTTATAGATTCTGATAATCCTTCTAGCGCAAACTTTGAGCTCACATACGCAGAATTGAGTGGGAGCCCTATTCTACCAGCTGAAGAACTAATATTTACTATTCTGCCTCCTCTTTGTCTTCTCATGGTAGGCAATACTGCTTTTATAATTCTGATAACACCGAAAAGATTGGTCTCAAATTGTTCTTTAAATTCTTCAATAGAAAGCTGTTCTACCGGTCCTAGTAATACATATCCTGCGTTATTAACTAACACGTCTATGCTTCCTTGTTCACTTTCTACTTTACCAATTGCTTCTTTGATAGATCTATCATCAGTAACATCAAGCTGAACAACTTGTAAGGGCAATTTTTCCCTGTTGGCTATTTCTGCTATATTTTTGGACTTTTCAAGGTTACGCATAGAAGCATAAGTGTGATATCCGTTTCTGGCTAAGAGAAGGGCAGTTTCAAATCCTATTCCGCTTGAGCTACCTGTTACAAGTGCAATATTTTTTTCGCCTTGCATATATGATATCAACTATAAAAAGTAATTATATAAATTAGTAAGAGATTAAATCGTAAACTGCTAAGCCTGATCAATAAGCATTCAAGCCGTAATTGTTTTAAGAACAGTATTGTAACTTTAGACAGGTCCCTAGAAATGCTTGTATAATGTGTGCCAGATTATGGTTTTGATTATATATTACAGATAAAGCTAAAAATCTGAACACCCTAATATTTACGAAGGAAATATCTGAAATTTGAGCACTAAAGCTGACCAATTAGAGTGGAGAAGATCCAAGGTAGTAGAAATGAGGGCTAGAGGATTAAGCCATGGAGAAATAGCACATGAGTTACAGGTGTCAAGAGCTTCAATTAGCTCTGACATTGCATACTTGAGAAATCAGGCTAAAGAGTCCATCAAAGAATATGTCACAGAGCATCTACCTGAACAATACCAGGTATGTCTTTGCGCACTCGATACCATACTCAAACACGCTTTTGATATATTAGAGATATCAGACGATAATAGAGAGAAGCTGCAGGCAATGGAGCTATTCAAGGATACTCATTTGGTAAAGCTGGAGTTACTCTCTAATGCTACAACTATAGATAGTGCTTTGAACTATATCAGAAACAAGCAGCAACAAGCACAACAAAAGAGACTAGCTTCTGACTTGACTGCCGGTGATAACAATGATAACGACCAACTAACGAAGGTAGGTAGACAAACAGTATTCTAGCCTTTTGTTTTATTTTGAAACTTTATTTGTTGCTCGTATTCTTGTTACTATTATAAGAACCAAATGCTGTATTTGTCTTTGAACTCATTCTAACGCCTGCATTTCAATCAATTAATAGCCTGTCTTTATTGTCTATGTGATTATGAGATTCATTAGGATGATGTATAATAATGTCGTCTTTGCATTCATTTATTAGATCAAATCTCTAAGCATTTCATCAAGTCAACCTTGACTATGATGTTGTGTATCATTCAGAGGATCCATTCGATATACCCAAAACAGGCGGGAGTGCATGATATATACATTCTATTTGCTATCCCTTGCTTCCTTTTGTTGCGTTTAGGATAAATTGGGCGATCTCATTTGGATGTGATACGTATGATGCATGGGAAGCGTTAAGTGACAGAGTGGTCGCATTCATTCGTTGTGCAAAGAGACGTTGAACATCAGGAGGAATCATGTGATCGGCGTCTGAAATTTGATACCATGTTGGAAGCTGCTTCCATGCAGGAGGGCCAGATTTCTCGACAAAATTCGACTGATGAAAGGGCTTTTGTACAATTGCCATAATGTCAGCCTCAGCAGGATCAACATCTTGAGCAAAATTTTCCCGGAATATTTTCGGGTTTAAGTAGATAAAGCCTCCACTATCTACGATGAAGAGATCTTTCGGGAAGTTTGCTGGGTTGACGAAACTCGACAACGACTGGCCCTCATCTGGAGCAAAGGCGGCAATGTAGACAAGTCCTGTAACATTACTATTATTATAGCCAGCATTCGTGATTACCGCTCCACCATATGAGTGACCTACAAGGATCGTTGGTCCACCAACATGCTCAACTGCACGTTTTACTGTAGCGACGTCGTCTGACAGAGAATGAAGAGGAAGCTGTACTGCAATAACTTTGTGTCCTGCAGCCGTTAGAATAGGAATTTCTTTGCTCCATCCAGATCCATCAGCCCATCCTCCATGAACTAGTACAATATTTGTACGGTTTGCTGCTGACATAGTTTGGGTTCCTTGAGGTCGCATTAATGTGTTATTCTGTGGAGTAGCGAACGCGGGATATATGGAAGGCGTCAAGCTTACAAGAAGGATTATACTTAGACACAATAAAGCAACAAATTTTATATTTTTTTCTTTTGTTCTCATTTATCTTACCTAGATAGTGTTCTATATAAATACGCGGTACTCCGGTTTTGTTACTTGGCATCTGCTAGATCTGTATTAACTTTTGTCGTATGGCGTATAATGTCCAAAAGTCGTTATATACTATGTATAGAGTTCCTAAAGTTGGCGTGACAAAAAACAAGTTGCTGCTTAGGAGGTTATCTCTTTATTTTTTAATGATATAATTTCAACAAGATTAACAAACGGTTAACTTTGGCACAGCTAGCTCAACTACAAAAAGATAAAGCTCACTCTATGCTAATTACATTAGAAGTGGTATTCAAAGACTTACAAAAGCTAGTTTCACATTCACAACAAGAAAACACAAG
>JBJMFM010000321.1:0-5105 GCA_045808425.1 Nitrososphaeraceae archaeon
TCAATTTTCTGTAATAAGGATATAGGTAAGGTAATTCCTAGTTTTTCTGTCCTATCTGGATTTTTTCTTATAGTACTAACCATACTAGTAGATTATATATAATAACTCTTAACTATAAGGGTTTGTTTTGAAGAATGATGATTATAGCATTTACAAGATATTTTAGACATGATATGATTCACTATTATTATACTATATATACATATTAATATATAACATTCCCATATATACAATTAACTAAATGGCTAAAAAAAGTACTAAAAAAGGACTTGCTTCTGCAAGCAAAAAGACAAGAGTAAAGGTAGCTAAAAAGGGCGGACAAGCATAAGGAGAATAATTGCAGTAAAAGGGTTTAGATCTTTAATTCTCCTTCTTTTTTTGTTAACAGTGTTAAGCAAATTTTGAGCTGAGAAGTATCGCTCCATATAACTAGAAACATAATGTAGTTTATATGGTCTCTCAAATATGTTTACATACAGCAAGATCATTCCTGTTGCATGGTGAAGAAAACAATCCTCATAACAGGGGCTGGATCAGGATTTGGACGAGGAGCAGCCATTGGATTAGCAAAACTAGGACATGATGTTATCGCAGGAACTAATATTTACCCTAAGTCTCGGAGCTTCAAGAAGAGGTAAAGAATGAAAACCTCAACATGAGGGTTGAGAAAATCGATATACTAGAACTATAAACCGTGAATTTGCTTTGAAATGGGATGTGGATGTTTTAGTAAATAATCTGCCTGGTATTGCTGACTCAAAACTTTTGTTTATAATGACATTATGAATAGTAGAGTTTAAATTATGTTTCTAAGATGATTAGGTAAACCTAATGAGATACTTTGTATAAAGAAAAAAGTCACAGACGTGTAAGAATAGGTATCGATGTTGGTGGTACATTTACTAAAGCAGTTGCTATTGATATGATCGAGGGAAAGATCATAGATAAGGTTACTGTTCCAACTACGCATTCATCTAATCAAGGTGTTTCGACTGGTATATTACAAGCATTAACCATTATAATGGAAAAACATTCTATACACAATTCTGAAATCGAAATAATATCGCATAGCACCACTCAAGCAGTTAACGCATTACTTGAAGGAGATACATCCAAAGTTGGAATAATAGGCATGGGAGTAGGTTTGGATAGATCAAATGTAATAAAACGAACGGATATAAAAAATCCACAACTTGCATCAAAATGTCATCTGAAAACAAGTTACAGGTTTTTGGATACTTCAAAGTACCTTGAACATGACAAAGTGAGATCTACCATTTCTCAGCTAAAGCAAGAGGGAGCTCAAGTTCTTGTCGTAAGTGAAGCCTATGGAGTAGACGATCCAAGTAATGAAAAATTCGTAGTAGATAATTCAGATATCCCAGCAATAGCAGGACATGAACTTACAGGAATATATGGCCTTGAAATTCGTACTTTAACCGCAGCAATCAATGCGAGCATTCTACCAAAGGCAATTAGCACCGCTGAATTCGTTGAATCTGCTGTTCGGAAGAGAAAGGGAATTAATGCTCCTCTTATGGTCATGAAAGGTGATGGAGGAGTAACAGATATGAAGACTTTTCAGAATAAGCCGATAATGACTATACTTTCAGGTCCTGCTGCTAGTGTTGCAGGAGCTCTACTTCATTTACGTATTCTAAATGGAGTATTTATCGAGGTTGGTGGTACGTCAACTAACATATGTATGATTAAAGATGGGAAGCCTCAGATTCAATATGTAACTATAATGCAACATCCTACTTGCATACGTTCCTTAGATGTAAGAGTGGCAGGTATTGCAGGAGGATCGCTCGTAAGATTATCCACAAACAGCAAAAAAATCGTTGATGTAGGTCCAAGGTCAGCACATATTGCCGGCTTACAGTATTCTTGTTTTTCAAGTCCTGAAGAATTAGAAGGTGGTCAGCTAGTCACTTTTCAGCCAAAAGACGGAGATCCCACAGATTATGTTGCTATCAAAGGAAAAGATGGTAAACTTTTCGCAATAACTAATACTTGTGCTGCAAACTCACTTGGTTTGATAAAGGAAGGCGATTATGCTAAAGGCAATCAAATATCAGCCAGGACTGCAATATCTCTCTTATCGAAGAGCTTGGGTATTGATATAAAAGAGACGTCCAAATCTATTTTAGAAATAGCAGCGAGCAAAATCTTTGACATTATTGGACCTATGCTAAAGCAGTATAAATTAAAGACTGGAGAATCCAATATCACGATTATTGGGGCAGGGGGTGGCGCATCTGTTCTTGCTCCTTATGTAGCTGGAAGGTTACAATTTTCTTACAAGTTAGCAGAACATGCAGAGGTAATATCTTCTATTGGAGCAGCTGCTGCGATGATACATGAAGAGCAAGAAAGAACAATTGTAAACCCAAATCCAGATGATATATCATTATTGATGGAAGAAGTAAAACAGGCAACACTTGGCAAAGGTGCACTTCCTGAATCTATTATTATCCAATCAAAATACATTAGCGAAAGATCCCTTTTGCGTGTAAGTGCGGTAGGTAATATGAGCTTGGATATTGGTACAGCAAATGCAAAAGAGATTAGCAGAGAAGAAGCTAATGTATTGGCATGCGAATTATTTGGAATTAGTCACAGGGAAAAAAATTATACTACAAGGAGAATAATTGATATGAATAATCATCATGTGTTTGCATGTGAAATAGAAACCAAGAAATTATTTTTGAAGTCAAAAAAACAATCGCTATTAGTATTGGATAAATATGGTCGAGTAAAACTATCTGTAGACAATGCAGCCATTTTTAGTGGCAAGAAGGAAGAAGTAGCCGAAAAGATCAAATCGATTTTATTTGAATCAAACGATAGAAACCATGATCTCTCACCACAGGTACATATATTAGACGATACAAAACTAGTCGATTTTTCAAGTCTTACAGCTCCTGAACATGTTTCCAAAGCAGTACATGATACACTAGCAACAACCGCTGCAAAAGAGGTTGCTGCTATCATCAAGCTAAAATAATTCTGAATAGTCAGTATTTTTTTCTGATTTTGTATACTTTTTCTATTTCAGCAGTTACTTAATTAGAAATAAAATAAGTATACACATACCATAAGTATTTAACAGTTGGACGCGTGCTTAGTTCTTAGTTGACATTTACCAGCCCTGTCATTATTGGATGAATTGTGCAAAAGTAATTGTAAATACCAGGTTCATCGAAAGTGTGTTCAAAAGTCTACCAGGTAATCTTTGCTTAAATATTTTATATTATATGATAGCCTGTAATTTATCTGTCGTATACAAGAGTCTACAAACGAATGTAACTGCATGTATGTCTATTTGTTGTATACAGACCAATCTCTTGTTACGTTATTAAGAACTAAATCCTGTATTTATAAGTTATGCAAAGGAAGATTATGACAAGGTCCTAAAACTGTACAATGAATTTCAGAATTATGTATCATATAGAATATATATATACATGATTTGAAATCATGCATTATCTAATATTATGCAAAGTAAGCAGCATAGGCCTATAGGAGTAACAATAATAGCAATACTCACTATAATAAGTGGTATACTGTTACTATTATCTGGAGTTGCTCTACTTGCACTGGGAGCTTTCATTTCAGTTAATCCTGTTGATACAACTACAAACACTCCATCATCTTCAAATGTTGGAGCTCAATTCTTCGGCATAATTTCTGCCGCAGTAGGCGGAGTATTGTTGGTAATAGGTATTGGATATCTTGTGATGTTTTATGGGCTCCTAAAAGGAAAAGGATGGGCATGGACTATAACTATAATATTAATTATTATTGGAATTGCAATACAAATAGTTTCCACTTCTGTTGGAAGTGTATTTACATCTTCTCTTCAAAATACTAACAATGTCATTTCAGGAATTGTAGGTTCTATAATAAGTATAGCAATCAATATAGTGATATTGTATTATTTGTATCGACCACATGTTAAAGCATATTTTGGTAAAGCACAACAGCAGCCTACAACAACTATTTGATAAATGCTAATAGCTAATTTCATTGCTCGCTTGAAACGAGTCTACGTATCTGACAATCTATCTGCCTATTTGTTGTACACTGGCAGTCTTTCTTAAATGATATATTATCATATAGAACGAAATCCAGAGAAATCTATTAAATTTTTACATATTATCTGAGTAGTTGTATTTTTGCTACCTGTTCTATGTAGACATTGACAAAAAGAGATGCATTAAGTATCCACAAGGCAGCGGGTTGATGGAGCAGAACGATAATCCGCTGCTTCTTTTAAATCATTAGACTTTTTTAATTCAAGACTGCTATTGTGCATGCAATATAATATTGCTATTTTTATTTTGAGCTTTTTGCATCTGCTTTTCTTTTTGTTTTTTTATTCTTAACTTTGCCTTAAACTTGAAACTTCTAGGCCCATTTCTTAATCTATATCCACAACAAGGACACCATAATCCATCCCATTTTATAAATATCTCACATATCTGACAGCGTTTATTTCCAGTATCATAACGATAAGAATCTTTATGACGTATACATATTCCCTTACATGTCATTTACTACCTATCCATTATATTGAACGTTATATCAACCTGCGTAATTATTCAATCAAGTCGCAATTATTATAATAGGCCTCATCTTTATGCTAATGGTCCTCAACTAACTACCAAAACAGCTACAATTACTATTGGAATATCAGAGATTGAGTCAATAAAAGACAAGGGGTAGATATACAAAGCAAGTACAAAAATTAAATCAATCATTGAGGAATCGTGATAAAATGAAAGACGATGCTATCGCAAAGCTATCATACCAAGTCATGGCTTTAACAGCTAGAATACAGGAATTTGAGCGAAAACAACAACTGTATTAGACATGATATATGGTATAAATGACCAAATAGTAAAATTCCCAATATCTTTATAGACAAACATTCGCATTTGAAACCAAACAGCAAGTACAGATATATTAAAAATCTTGTATTAGTTATACACATGATTATATGACAACAACAACAAAATCAGTAGGCGAAATAATGACTAAAAAGCTTGAAACTATTGCAATATCAAATTCGGCTCAAGAAGCAGCAAAGAAGATGAGAG
>JBJMFM010000322.1:0-2644 GCA_045808425.1 Nitrososphaeraceae archaeon
TTTGTACTTTTTACTATCTAGATAACATTTGACAGACATCTTTTCGATACGATTAATACATTATAGTAAATCTTACACATCAAGATAGATTTGACAAGCTGATCACGGCGTTGAGAACAGCAGTAGATAATGACGGGACACTAGATAAAGAAGCAACATCCCTATAACGATATATTTGATGCATTTAGGTTGGCACTAAAGTTTTATAGATTCAGAGATAGCAGCGAGCTATGATGATAGTGTATAATACTTCTACCATAAAAAGGGAAAATAAATAATTAAAAAAACAAGACGTAAGTCTTGACTGCACTTGCACGGGACAAAAAATGCTAGCACAAAATGAAAAAAGTCATAAGGAAGATGAACACTTTAGATTCCTATAATCTCATTATCACTAGTAACAATATCATCGGTTGTATTAATAACAATCGTCTATAGTCCAAATCAAAATCAGAACCAACCTTATGCGTATGATTTCAATGATACAAAAGAATTAGAAATTGCAAAAACGATAGGAGATAATGAAGTCAATGGTGAATTAGATACACATTCCTGTATATTGGTACAATCAACTAATGGTACTATTGTAGGAACTAAAATGAATAAAAATGGAACAATGGAGCAAATAAGTGATCAATCCTGTGTCGTAGGACATACATATCTTAATTCAGATAATTCACCAGAAATGATAAAGAAATATGAAGATCAGGTACGTGAAAGAACCTCAAACAGTTCACGCACGTCATTGTATAACGCATTTGGAAACAATAAATGAAGATAACGATATATTTCAGCAAAAGTATCAGCTATTTCGTATAATGATATATTTGATGCATTTAGATTAGCATTGAAGTTTTATCACTTTAAAGACAGTAGCAGAAAATATAATTGAAGTAAAGCACATCTCTACAATAAAAAAAGTTGTAATAAAATTTCGTTCTTATAGACTTGTTGTCTTATGTTTTTCTCTGTTATGGCGGTCAAGATCTTCTCTAGAATTAAATGTCATACCGCATACATCACACGTATACCCGCCCGTAGTTTGTGCTGTCATTTATTACACTGATTACTATTACTCCTGCGTACTATTTGGGAATTGAATAAATATCGGTATAGTACAATGGCGCTTTCTTTCAAATCATATCCCCATGGCTTATATATTATCCAGTATTATGGACTAGTAAGACATCACGAATGCTTATAATTAACGCATTAATATGGTATTTATTGAAAATATTACAATTAATTTGAGCTTTATAAAAAGATAAGACACCTTCATAAAAGTGTAAAGATAATTTTCACAATTAAGTTTAATAGCAATGCCTACAAATAGTTAATTATGAATGTATGTTTGTATGCTATTATAATGGAGTGGGTAAGATTAGGACAACTTACAATGATAACAAATAATCATTATTATCATCATCCTAATGCTCCTCATTTACAAAATCAACAAACAATTACTCCTAGCATAGAAAGAGAAACAAAAGAACCGCCACCATCTCTCAAAAGGATCCTTGTTGTAGATGATGATCCTGATATTACTTTAACCTTCAAAGTGGGTTTAGAACTGGATTATGACAATGATAATAAAGTAAGATTTGAAGTATACACATACAATAATCCTCTAGTGGCACTATCACAATTCAAACCAAATTTTTATGACCTATTGCTAACTGATATTTATATGCCCCATATGAATGGATTTGAATTATCTCAAAAGATATTAGGGATAGATGTTAACGTTAGAGTATGTTTTATATCTGCAGCAGAAGTAAATATTGAAGCTCTAAGGGAAGTATATTCAAATGTAAGTTTTGGATGTTTTATGAAAAAGCCAGTTACAATAGAATATTTGGTTAAAAGATTGTTGGCAGAGTTAAATTAATGATATGATAACATAATCCATTTAGATAGCATATTATAGAGCCAAGCTAAAATCGCTTGCTTTTCTGTATATAAGCAATAATGATCTTCTTCCTGTATGTATTTGCTCAGTAGCTAGTGTAGAAGTATTTTGTTATGATCTGATAAAAGAATTGTATAGTACTTAGCAGCAGTTTTTACAAATCAAAAACCTGTTTTACTCAAAATGAAATAAAAGATTTAGACAGTAGCAATAGGGTGATGTGTATAGGGAGATGGATGATCTCGGTACTAAGACCACAGCAGATTATTATTTTAATGAATCTGAAACGATATCCGGTTCCTTTGACGCAAAATACTATGATGAAATTATAACAAAACTATACCTTCAAGCTAGAAGAGAATATGAAAGTACTATTCAGTACCCAGAGAAAGAAAAGCTACAACAAGAAGAAAAAATGCATAATCAAAAAAGCAGAGGGAGGAGGAGAACACTTCTAGTTGACGATGAGCCTGATCATTGTATGGTTTACCAAATAGTGTTGGAAGATGCTGGCTATGAGTGCATATCATTTACAGATTCAGTTAAAGCTCTGCAAGAATTCAGACCTGATTATTATGATTTGGTCATACTTGACATTAAAATGCCTAAATTAGATGGTTTTACGCTTTGTGAAAAGATAAGAGAACTTGAGAATACTATACAGATAATTTTTGTAACAGCTGCAGAAGAATACTATGAGAATTTTAGAAAACAGTATTATCCGGCGCTAAGTAA
>JBJMFM010000323.1:0-17444 GCA_045808425.1 Nitrososphaeraceae archaeon
TAGTGATTCAAAGTCTAAGACTCCAGACTATATCAAATTAGATAACATTAGACAGACACTAAAGAGCTACCTTGATCATTTGAAAAAATGGGGTATAGTTAAAAGGTTACAAGAGGTAGATGCTGAGACACGAAACGGACAAAAGACTTGGTTATATGGTTATGGCAGAGTGGGATTGATTATAGCATGGATGCTTGAATACCGTGATAGATCCGACCACGATGAAAAGCAAGAGGCAAAAAACAAGATATTTAATTTGATCCAAAGGATGTTCAAAGGCCAATCATATAACTCATATAAAGAAGAATTTTTAGCAGAATTTTATCACAAACTAATAGAGTATGATGATAATAATAACAATCAACTCGGTGTTTGTGATGGTGTGATCAGACAGATAATATCAGCTTTTGAAGACGATTCCATCACCCATGACAAAGCGATTGATTATTTAGACCATGTTTTACAAACAATACTGATAAAGCCAGTAGGAGATTTACAAACCAAAGAGACAATACTAAGACTGTATTTACAAACATTAGACGAAGTTCCTGAAGATACACGCAAAATGACTATGTATCAAGACAAACACTTTTTTGAGAACAAACTGTCGATGTCTCTACCATATAAAGAATGGTCCAAGGCTTGGGAAAAAAATATCACCAACTACGACACAATAGTTGTATGCTGTACATGTCAAAATAAAGAGTGCTCGCACTATAAGCATTATGCAACTGTTGTATGTGATTATTATAGTTACATCTCTGCCATGTCACTTTCTGCTGATAGTAGTTATTCAGAAATGGATTGTCCAGTATGCAAAACCGAAAAGTCCATCCATGTATACAACACGATGAATAACCTTATAGACGGTATTATGAATAATTCTTTTTAGCTTTTGGTTTTGTCTTTTCCGCTTCTCTTGTCAGGGCTGATTTTGTCCTTGTAGCGTGATATGCTGCTTTACCTGCTGCTTTGATTAGTTGCTGTTCTTCTTTATTTTCTGTTTTTACCAAAATACCCGAGCTATACAATGTCTTAGCCATGCTATCGACCTGTGGCTGTTCATGCATATTTGAAAATGCAGACATTAACGACTGTATCTGAGACTGCATGCTGTTCAGCTGCGATTGCACCGAGTTTAATTGGTCTTCTTTTTGCTTCTGTCCTTCCAAAGTCTCATTGTAAGCATCATAAGTTAATACCATCCTGCATTTGGCACAGAATTTTGAATCAGGTTTGTTAGGCTCATTGCAATTTGGACACTGCTTTGGTCTTAGTACGTCTGCTGCCTCTAAATCCTTTGGAATTATTCCATATGCTTGTAGAATGCTGTCATTTGACTCATTTCCAAGATAGTGTAGATACTTGAGGTGCATATTAGAACCAGGAGTCCAGCCTGCAAATTGGCGTAGGTGGTGTTCCTTAAGAATCCCTGATAGATCGGTTAACGCCGAATGACGTCTGACGTAGGGATTCCAAGGCTTTTTTAGCAGTTCGCGAATCTTTTGTTTGTCTTCTTCAGGTACGTTTGGGTCATCAAGCAGGCTGGGGAAAAGCTCGTTTTTGTAATCCTTGTACATCTTGTAAAGCCTATCTACGCTAATAGCTCTGTTAAGGCTCTTACCAAATCCACAAATCAGTATGCTGCTAGGATTACCTGCTTGAGGATGGTGATTAGATAGCCAATCTTTTATGTATGGTATTGAACCTATCAGGGGTATGGGCCTTGTCCCTGTTTTACCATTTACTAGAATCTCTGCATACTGCTTCTTATCGTGTGTGAGCTTGAAAACAACATCTTTTATCCTCAACTTCAATAGTTCATGAGGCCTTGCTGCTGAATCCCTTGACATCGCATGATAGCACCTATCTCGAGGATTGGGGCAGTATTTCAAAAATAGGGAATCGTCTTCTGCAGTCCACAAATCAGTTGGTTTGTAGATTGATTTTTCTTTTCGCTTTAGCTGCGGAATATTCTCAATTACTGATGGTTTTGGCCTGTTCTTTTGCTCTACATTTGGATAATACAGCCACTTAAAAAAGCGCATAAGCTGTATCCTGTATAGGTTGTATGTTCCAATCCACTTGTGAAGAGGATCAATATCTTCGGGTTTGCGATATCTATCTAAGAATGAAAGCAACTCATCTCTGGTTATTTCCTTAAATGATTTAGCATTACTGAGGAATATCGATAGGTCACAGAGCAGTATTATGGTGTCCTTTCTGTAATGATTCGATGGGTTGATCTCAGATCTTAAGGAAGATATATAATCGCATATCGTCAGGGCGTTTTGTTTGCCTGCGCTAGATGATGATGAAGAAGAAGATGATAACAGCACCCTGTTAGAAAGATAGTTAAAGCATCTAGCGGATAACCCTTGTGTAGCATTCTCTATTCTTTGTCTGTCGCTTTCCTGTATTACTACTGATGCTATTGGTGCTACTGCTGCTACTGCTGCTAATGAGGGAATAATATTGCTGCTTGTCACGGCTGGTGCTGGTGTTGTTGTCGTTGTCCGAGTATCAGCGGTTTTGGCCTTTCTTATTGTCATATTTTTATGTACATAATACTCATCCTGTGGTCTATATAAGCTGGTATTATATTTGTGCTTATTTAGCAGTAGGCATGATCGGTTTTAATGTTATGAATAGCAGTACCGTAGCTGGAAGTATTATATGGAATGACAAGCGCAATGGAATGTTCCAGCAAATACTAGTAATGCCATTTACTAGAATGCAGTATATAACAAGCAATCTCATCACAATAATGCTTATGGGTATAGCCAGTGCATCGATTATTATAATAGCTGGAATTCCAACTATGCTTGGAACCGTAAATCTTACATTATTGAGTATACCATATACAATCTATGCCTTAATCACCGGTGCAATATTTTTTGGATCCATTACGATCATTATATCTACTAGGCTCAGAAGTAATGAAGGGTTCAACGTAATTATCAATGGAATATTTCTCTTCTTTGCATTTGCAAGCTCTGCTTTCTATCCGTCACAAAAGGTTCCAGAACCATTACATACTGTCTTTAACATTAATCCATTGACATATATTGTAGATATAACGCGTGCAGGCATATTCTCTCAAATTAGCCCCTTTACAAACATCGAAGCCATGGCGATTGCTGTACTTTCAACAGCAGCATTTCTAATGGCAACTCTAACGCTCATGAAAATGAAAATCTAGGATAATGCTTCTTCTCTACCATTTACAATAGTGAGAAAAACATCTTCAAGGCTAGGAGAATTTATTGCAATATTTTCTATTTGAATTCCATTTTTCGAAAGTGATTCTACTGCTTTGATCATAATTTCCTGTGCATCAATAGAGCTGATCCTCAATGTGTTTGATTCTGGAGTTTCAATATATGATTTTTTACCCGCTACTGAACCTACTACATATAATACTGATTGAACAGAAACGTTTTTTAATTTTATTTCAATGGTTTTAACTCCTCCATACCTTCTCTTTAGCTCTGCCGGTGTATCGAAGGCAATTATCTTGCCCTTATTGATAATGGCAACTTGATCACAAAGATACTCAGCTTCTTCCATGATATGCGTAGTGAAGAAGACTGTTAATCCCTCTTTTACCTGTCTTTTAATATAATCTAATAGTGTTCGCCTTGCCGACGGATCTAGGCCTACAGTTGGCTCATCAAGAAAGAGCAAATCCATGTTATGCATAAATTCTCTTGCAACTTGAACACGTCTTCTCTGACCAATTGATAGTTCATCATTTTTTATATTTCTTAAGCTTTGTAAATCAAAAGCATTCAATAATTCCATTACTTTTTCTTTCCGTTTTCTGGCGGGCAATTTCCACATGAAGCCGTAGAGATCTAGGGCACTTTCTACAGTTAGATTTGCTTCAAAGCTAGGCTGTTGTATCACAACTCCAATCCGTTTCCTAACTTCTATAGAATGTTTTAGAATATCTTTGTCAAAAATTCTGACTGTACCAGAAGAAGGCTGAATTATGGTAGTTAGTATTTTATTGCTGTAGTCTTGCCTGCACCATTAGGGCCGAGAAAACCAAATACTTTCCCATATTCTACTTTAAATGAAATTCCATCTATAGCATGGAACAAACCATAAGTTTGATGAAGATCAAATACGGAAATGCAATATTGCTTTTTGTTTTTATATTCTTCAAACAATCTTATGATATCATCTGCTTGTACGATTCCATTTCTATTTTCATATCCATCACGCTACTATTATTTATATATATATTATGACTTTTTATATTCGAATGTCATTTGACTATTAATGATGTTCGTAATAGAACCTGTTACGTTGTTACATCTCATAGAGATGAAGCCTTTTTGATATCTAATATTAATCTTATCTAAAGTTCTATTTTCTACGGGTATAGAGATGTTTAATTTCAATTTGTAATTCTATCGTTAATTGGTATGCTAAAACTAAACGTGGCGCCTTTACCATTAGAATTGTTTTCAGCCCATATCTTGCCACCATGAGCTTCTACAATACTTTTAGAAATAAATAACCCTAAACCAGTACCAGTTTCTGACTTTGTAGCAAACTTTGAAAATAGTCTAGGCGATATCTCTGAGGCTATGCCTTGACCAGTATCCCTTATACTGACCACTAATTGATCGCCTTTTCTTTCTGCACCAACAGAAATAAATCCTTCTTCAGTAAATTTAACGGCATTGTTTAGAAGGTTAGAAACAACCTGAGTTATCCTTCCTTTGTCTGCTTCTACAATAATATCTTTAGGTTCATAATATACCTCTACACTATTGTCTAATCCATTATCATTTGTTAGACGATTTCGAATATCTTGTATGGTGTCACACAATACACTATTTAGATTAAAACGTTCTTTATTCAGTTTTAACGATTGACTTTCAATCTTCGATACATCTAAAATATCAGACGCAAGACGTTCCAATCTTTTTGCATTACGAATAATTAACGCGATCTGCTCATTTTCTACAATGACCTTCCTTTGCTTATCGTTAAATTGATGCTCAATATATTCTGCTTCCCCTAATATTGGCATAATAGGAGTTCTTAGCTCATGAGCTGCTATATTTATGAACTCTTTTTGCATTTTATCATGCACTTTTAGTTGTTCATTAGCTGCTGCAAGTAATCTATTTGATTTAGTTAAAGAGTTATTTGCCTCCTTTAGTTCTACAGTCCTTGCATTTACAGCGGCTTCCAATCTTCTATTCCAGGAGAGAATGAGGAATGCAATGCCAAGTGCTATGGTTCCAATTATTATTACCATAAGTGTACTAAAGTTCTTCTGCTGACCTATCAAAAAATTAACATCACTGGCGAGGATATGTGGAGTACCAATGAACAAAGTCCATAGCTGCTTTCCATCAATTAGTACAGGCTGGTATGAAATAGTAGTTGTGTTACCATAAAATGTAATATCCTCTGCACCAGACATACCTTCTAATGAGCGCTTTATAATGTCATTATATGAACGCTTTATTACTGGAGTTATTAATGATTGAAACTCATCTCCTAAATAATTTTTGCCTATTAAAAGTTGATTTCTGGAATATAGGATTATTCCGTTCTTGTCCATCAATCCAACATTGCTTAAAATTGCAGGAGATAGTTCGTTTTGTAAAAATTTACCTATATTGCTGACACCAATTGCGGCGACTATTACACCTTTGAATGTTCCTGACTTATTAGTAATAGTTCCTTTACCAATTTTAAGTTCATTGCTAATTATTGGAAATGATATATACAATCTAGGAATATTGTCCGCAGATTCTATTACACTACTATAATATGGTAAGTGTGTATTTTTGGGTATGATAAAATATTCCATAGAGCTGATATCTACACCTTTATATCTCTGAGATATATTCTGATTCATATTACTCCACATTATTGCTCTTCCATCTTGGCCAAACCAATAGTAACCATCGGTAAGTTCATTTGTAGATGCTTGTGCAGTACTAAATAGAATATGTGCCTCTTCACTCTCATTACTTTGTATTGTAGGAGCATTAGCAAGTATTCGTAAATTAGTAGTGATTGAATCTATGCTACGTACTAATATCCTTGAAAGATCGTATACTTCAATTCTGGAATTTAATCTTACATCCTTTGAAGCAGCTTTTGATATTTCACCAGCTATAAAAGTAGAATATTGGTAAGAAAGAATAGAAAGTGATATGCCAGTAGCTGCAATAATAAAAAGTAAAGCTACATTCCTCTTAGACAAGGTGGTCAGTATCAATAGGTTACAATAGTTAGTTCATCGTTCCTCCTAGATAAATTAAGGAGATAAAATATTCTAGCAAATTTCACCTTGGGTGCATAGTCTATGGTGTCTCTTTATATGAAAGAGACACAAATATATACTGGATTTTATTGCTCCAGTAGTAATTATCCTAAAATATATATAATATTAAAGGAGTTGTAACGTTCTTTGAGTATAGCCTCATTAAAACATATAGGCAAGATAGCTCATAATAATTTTTGAGCACGTGGTAATAATAATAACAAAGAGGAGGTTTGGTGATCAACTTGTCTGTTGATTTTAAAAAGATGGTAGAACTACTTCTAAAGCAGAAGCCAGAAATTAGCGCCGAGCAGATCAGAGAAATGATCGACGAAAAGAAGCGCAAAGTAGGAGCTGGTTATCTAACAGATCAAGGGGCATTATTCTTAATTGGCGCTGACATTGGTATTTCATTTGAAAATGTTCCTAAATTAAGTTCAGGAATCAAGGATCTTTATATTGGTGCAAAAGAAGTAACTATCACTGCTCGTGTTATGAATATTTATCCAATCCGTAGATTTATCAAAAAGGATACTAATGAAGAAATTATAAATCGAACTATAACAGTCTATGACAAAGAATCTAGCATCAAAGTTAGGCTGTGGGATAATAATCAGATTAACATGCCAGATGAGATGGGCCTACAGCCTGGAGATTTAATAAAGATTTCCAGGTGCTACGTTAAGTCCGGTCTTGACGGTAAACCAATAGTTAGTCTAGGCTCAAATGGCTCTATTGAGCTAGTTGACAACAATGACTACGACAGCAGTTCGATTCCAACCATTGACTCAATGACAATCACGGTTGATGATGTCAAGGAGCCAAAAGAGAATGTTATAATTACTGGTAATGTTGATTCCAATCCAAGAATTTCTGGCTTTAATAATATTCGAGGACAAGCTGGTAAGGCATTACAAATGCAAATCTCAAATGAAGCCCACACTCGTTCTTTGCGCGTTATTATATGGAATGTTGATGAAAATAGAATCCCAAGGATATTCGATAGTGGTGTCAGTGTTAGGCTTATAGGAGTCAGAATTAAGCCTGGTAATCCACAATATGGCAATGGAGATTTTGAAATTCACGGTGATGAAGGAACTATACTGCAGTTTTCTGGATCACAAACAGAAGTTGAAGTGATGCCTTTAAGAATAATTTCTGTTGGAAATGAAACCGGCAGGGGCAATATAAATTGCCTTACAGTAGATAGAGAGGGTAGATTCCTATCTGCGGTTATAGATAGCATGCTCATAACCAATGAAATGATTTCTGATACAATGATAGAATGTGTTCCAAGCAGAGTCTTTGGTAGTTCCATTATTCTATCTAAAGAGGATTCATATATTAGGCTAATAGATGATGATCCATCTTTTCCAACCTCGTCAAAATTTGAATCAAAAATTAAAGATATCCAAGTTTCAGTAAGTCCTTATGTTGTAGAGGCGATTGTACTGCATACACCTACTATGACAGAAGTAAACACAAAAAGTGGAATTGTATCTGTGAGCGATACTCTGCTTGGAGATGATACTGGAGAGATTCGGCTAGTAGGTTGGCGGGACCAAAGCTCTTCTGTACACAAATTGAATGTAGGCGATAGAATAAAAGTTATAGGTGCCACAGCGAATAACGGCAGAGAGGGAAATGTAGAACTTACACTAAAGCCATATTCTTCAATTATAAAAATTAGCTAGAACACTGATCATATTTGTGAAGCTACTCTTGTAAACTACCCAAGAATTGTAAAAGCATTAAACACTACAAATACAATGTGCATGAGAATATATATTCCCATGTGCTTTGAAGAGTTAATGGGTCTTACTATTATGCTTGCTGGAACGATACCAACTGCAAGAATGATAAACTAAAGAAAAGTACATCAGTACTTATCCATCATCAACATACAATACAGAATTGTTGGAAAATAATGACAAATCAATAACCCGTAGTAATAGCCTAATATCTCTAGAATGATGGAATAACAAATCCAACAAGCATACAAAATTAGGAGCTGCAAGAAGAATATGTATCCCGTGGTTACATAAAGAGATGGATATTTTCTAAAATCTTATGTAACTGACTGGAGATAAAAACAATTGCATGCAAAGATAGTTTGGGTTTATCATCTATTTATTCTATCTTATTTGCATCAAGTTATTGCATAAATTAATTCTTTGTCACGCTAGAAGAATTATTATTCATATTTTTCCTTTTGTTATTTTGAGATGATTATGGTGTTGTTGATCTTGATTCTGAAACCTTTATTTTATTCCCAAATTTAACTATGTATGGAGCGATGAACGTCGTCACAATAGTAACAACACCCAATATCGGAAGAACTGAAGAAGTGATAGCTCCAACGTCTTGACCACCCTTAGCTATTATCAGTGACATTTCTCCTTTGGATGCAGAAAGTCCAAGCCCTGTTCTCAACGCGGTAGTAGAATCAATTCTTGATTTGATTATGAGTATGCCGGTAATTATAAGAAACTTTGAGGCAAAAGAAGTTAAGATGAGTATCATTGCTGGTATAATGAATGAGGGTATCAACGATATATTCATCAACGCTCCTATTGAGATAAAGAATATTGCTGAAAACACATCTCTTAGTGGAATAGTCAATACTCTAACAACTGCAGCACTCTTTGATTCGGCAACTAATACTCCTGCCAAGAAAGCACCAATTACAACAGATAGCCCAAGGAGTTTAGCTGCAAATGATAGTCCAAACGCCAAACCAAGAATTACAATTAGTAGTAATTCATAATCATTAGTTTTACCTACTCTGTCAAGGATGGTAGGTATGAATCTTGATCCTAAAACTAGGATACTTCCCATAAAAGCTCCTACGATAGCTAGTGAAATGGCTATTTTTAAAATAGGTATTTCTCCTCCTTGCCCTCCATCACCTATAAAACCATCAACGTTAGTACTGTTGCCAGTAGTAGTTACAGCAACTGATTGAAGGACTGCAAGGGCACTAATAGCTATGATATCTTCAATAATTAATACTCCAAGAATTATAGTCGAAGAACGATCTCTAATTATATCGAGTTCCTCTAAGATTCTAATTGTCACCACAGTACTTGTAATAGACATTGCTAATGCTAAGAACATAGAATCAAAGAATGAAAACCCAAGCGTTTGGGATATAAAAAACACTATTAATAGTGTTCCCATCGATTCTGGCAATGCTACGATTATAGAAATCTTGCTTACAGATTTGAGTTTGGCTATTGGAAATTCGGTACCAATAACAAAAAGCAGCATAATTATCCCTAATTCTGAAAGGACATTTACTGTTTGAATACTGCTTATGAGGCTAAAAGGTGGAGTATAAGGACCAATTATCATCCCAGCTACAATATAACCAATTACCATTGGTTGTCTTAACTTATGGGTAATTATCAACATTACAGCCGCAATTATCATGATCACTGCAAAATCCTGGACTATCAGATCACCAAGAGGTGAGGATGATGAGGGGGAGGAGGAGCCAAATGCTACTGAAAATAACTGAAGTAAGAAATATGACTGGCTGTTCAATGACAATCATACATCACCTATCATAATTAATTAATTCTTCTATATCGTCACGTGAAATTAGAATCCACTACAATTAAGCTTGTAATAGATATTATTGACTAACTTCAAGTATTCAAAATTCTTATTAATTATTATACGTACTAATAGTAAAAGCATTTACTAATAGTAAAGATCTGGCGCAAATGTTGTTATCATGACAGATTACGATCTAACTGGAATAAATATTGCATCACATTCTCCAAAGGATATGCCTTGGATTGGTGTTGATGACGCCACTTTAGGATATTTTGGTTTAAACAGGGAAAGCCTTACTGCAGAAGCAACTAATATCAGAATATTAGATAGCGTGAGAAAGAAGGTTCGCGCAGATGAGAGGTTCAAAAATGTAGATGTTGAATTCCTAAAGGAGCGACGGATTAAATAGATGCTATCCTTGCACAGGTTGGCGACGAAAGGTTTTGGGAATATATAATATTTAAACTGAAACAGTTGTATCCAAAGACAAACTACAACCGTGCTATCTCACTACCAGAAAGATACTCTAAAGAGAAATTCGATCTACTGCCTCGAGCGACAAAGAAACTCATATGATGTATCATGGATCTTACAGAAGATGGAACTAAACAAACCGAATCCGCTATCAGGATGGAGCAGGAAAATGTAGATGGCTTCGTTGACATACAACAACAGAAGAAAAAGAATATGGAAAGCCTTACCAAGGCAGTATCTGAATATGATCGTATGAAAACAGTAGATGACAAGATATCGGAAATATGGAAATTACCGGAGTTCAGTACTGTATCAGAAGAATACAATCATGACGAATATGGGGAACTAGATTAATTAATAAAATAACCTACAAAGCCAGCTTGCTGAAAGCGAACAAAAATACCACCCCCTCCTCTTCTACTTTCATAATAGACATCTTGTATGATATGTTCATGCAGAGTAGAGTATATACTTTGAGCTAAGCAAATTTATAGCTAATTTTGAATGGATATTTTCTAGGCTTTTCAGCGTGGTAAAAATCTATAATTTATTTCTCATGTAGAAAATGACAATTAAACAAATTAGTAAAGATTGGTTTAAATATAAATGCTAATGCCTCTGTCAGCAGCATAAGTGTCAATAGAATTGTCTTCTAACTTACTCCAATTGGTCCATTGCTTCGTCTGAATAACCATCACGAAAGCCGTTATACCTTAGTAACTTTGCGAATTATGTAGTCTTATGCTTTTAGTAATTACCAATGTCTATATATTCTCCCAAATCTTTGACTAATTAATTTTATTCCTTTCTCATGTAATATAGATTCGGGCTACAATAAGAAACAAATAACAACAAATCGAATACCCATGCGGATGCAGATATCTGTTCAATCATCAGATCATATTAGTACATATTTGTTCAGAACATGAAAGAGAATTAATTACCCTTCATAGCTGATAGGGCTAGAAAGGCAGCAATAACAACGATCCTCTATGTTCTGCCATTAATATTGAGCAATATTATACAATAGATAGATAAGTCAAATCTGATACTTCCCTTTCAAGAATGGAGCTACACACAAGATAATGCGATAGTTTAGCTCCAATAAATTAGTAATCTCATATAGTTTACTAATTTGTAAAGTGATTTTGACTCTCAGGTTGATAGTTTCACTATCAATTAAGTAATAGACTATATGGTAAGATGTGAACACTGCGATGTTGATGCTTATTATAACATGACTATAGAAGACTTCAACGATTCAGAGTCAGTATGTACCAGTTTGTGCATAAAATGTGTAAAGATAGAAATGAAAAAGATTATCGACAGTTTTCCAGCTGTAAAGTCGTTGAAGATAGAGCCTATGTTAAGCCCTCTAATAGAGACTCGATAATTTCGGTGAGATCTTAACCTTGATGAACATTGTGCGAGGTAAATATGATACTTTTAGGAACTCGTTTCCATCTGATTGCAATAGACTTATTGAAACAACAAATCAGAGCATTCATTTCAAATTGCATTAAAGCCAAAATATAATAAATAACTAACATTGTCAGACTCCATTAGCAATACACAAACTATCCATCCACAGCTGCTTATGGGCGTCAATTTCCATAGTTATGGGTCATCTGCCTATCAAAATAGATATACTCCACTTCCTCCACGAAACTACGTTGAGGATTCATTTAAAATATTTGCAGATAACCAAATTACCTGCATTAGGGTAACAATTTTTTGGGAATCGTATGAGCTTGATTTACATCAATTTAGAGAAGACCTGAACCTTATAGGGGAGGAAGCTGACAAATATGGGATTACATGCATTTATGACAATCAACAATGGGAGTGTTCTTCATGGATGGGCTGTGGAATAGGTATGCCTAACTCTATTATGTCAACTTATTATGAAAAGAAAATAGCATCCCATGCATCAAACTACAATATTAAAAAAGACTTTTGGAAAAGATGGTGGAATCGAAGAGTAAAAACTGTAGATGGAGTAGATGGATGGGATGCACAGCTAGCCTTTCTTAAAGATATCATAAAATTGCTAAGGTATCGCAAATCTACATTTGGATTTGAAGTGTTAAACGAACCAGAAGTATTTGAGATGTCACATTATAGAAAAGTTGGACAGTACCATAACTATATGATTAAACAGCTAAGGAATATAACTAATAAGCCATTATTGTTCTGTTGGGTTCTATCCCACGAAGTAATCGATAATCCTATATTGCAAGCGTTGACAAGTCCAACTATAAAAGATGACAATATCATCTATGATGCTCACCTGTATCCTCCTTCTATTTATAGGATGATGTATTTTAAACTTGTATCTATCTTGATGGGAAATGTTCCTCTCTATATTGGCGAGTTCAATTCAGGATTTACTGGAGGTTCAACACTAACACAAAAACAGTGTTCCCAATACATAGACAGATTCAAGAGATTTGGAACTTGTGGTTGGGCCTTATGGAGATGGTCATATATACATGATAGAAATATTCCTGCATTTAACTTAGCCAAAGTTACAGACAATAGGATAGAACCAGGAATATTCTTTACGTATTTTAAAAACACTCTAAAGGTAACTAAGTAGTACCGCAAATGAGAAGATGATATCTGTATTACAATTTATCTGCTATTGTTATTATTATGCCAGAGGTCTTTTTCTCTTTTCTGTCAAATCAAAAAAGTTAACTAACTTATCACAGTAACAATTTATTTATAGCAAGCTTGAGTCTGGCTAAGAGTGTCCTTTAGTCTAGATTTTTATGTTATCTCCTTAGTTCAATTTCTGTATTAATTTCTTACGCAAAGCAAATGCAATAATTGTAGTCCCCACAAACGTAGCAGGCCAGTAGAGCCACAAGTCCGCTATACTTCCAGATAATAAAGCAGATGTCAATGAACGAGCAGGGTTCATCGAAGCACCAGAAATGATATAAAAAAGAATATATCTAAACCAACAATTCCACCTATTACTATTGCACTTAATCCTTTCAGCCCTTTAGTATATGCCACAGTTAGGATCACAGCCATCAACAAGGCTGAGACCATAACTTCAATTCCAAATACTACTAAAATTGGATATGAATGATTAAAACCATTGGCTTCTAAATGAGCCTCTGTAACAATAAAGTATTTGACAAAAAGACTTGCTAGTATCGCTCCAAGTATTTCAGCTGAAAAATAATGCGCCAAATAAATGCTTCTAATTTGTCCTGTAATGAGGTAACCTACTGTAACAGCAGGATTAAAGTGTGCCATTGATACATTTCCAAAAAGATAAACACCTTTAGTAAAACATTCCAAAAAAAATATTGGATGTATCCTTTATGGTAGGTGAGTCAAAGCTTGCTTCCCCTAAAACCTTGCTAAATAAAAATTTGACGTCTTTATCAAATATCGTATGCTTGAATACAGCTTCACCTCTAAATTGAGCTTTGGAGAAATCAACATATTCTTTAAACCAAGTATTTTTGAAATATGCTGTATTTTCGAATTTAGCTCCTTGGAAGGTGACTTCTTTTGTGAACTTAGTGTTAAAAAACTAGCGTGCCGGCTCGGGGTAAATCATTAGAAATTTGCTTATCTGTGATATGAAAGGCAAAACTACTTACAATGTATAAATGTTAGGTGGCAGAGAAAAAGGGCTGATTCCTATTAATGAGGTATTGATATTGTAGTATCGTCTCTCTATCTACCCGAAAGTAAAGGTATAGAATTGAAATCCTTTTCCTTTAACATCAATTACAATATTATGAACAGTGTAGTTGTTATGTATAGCTAAATTATACAGCCTTTGTCCGTCAATTCTGAAACTACCATCAGATGTTAAATCCTCGCCAAGTGATTTGTTGGATTTTGATGCTGCAGCTGCACTTCCTTCTATTCCTTTATCATTAAAAACAGCTCCTCCACCCTTTCCTCCTGCTATTATATTTACAGACTTTGCATAATATGTCAATACAATGCGTCCGGTGTCACTTTGTAATTCCATATTATCGGGATTGTTTTTCCATTTGCCTTCAAGGTATGCAATATCCGGTTTGAAATTTGTATTAGATGGGATTGAGTATGAAACTGTCTGATCTGATTTGAAGCCTTCAGGATTTCCAAGTGGCATTCTCCTTGTATTATACCCTATGTATATTTCCGGTGTTGTACTCTGTCTTAAATCTACATACTTCAAGCTTCCTGGTTTAATTACTGTCGTAGGTTTTGCATTGAAGCTTATCTCTTTTGCGCCCATTAGAGCAGCACGTTCAGCCAGTAGTGACTGAATTGATTTTTCTATTTGATCATAACTGCCTTCACCTATGTGATCGTATCTTATATTTCCTTGAGTATCAATTAAGTAATATCTGGGCCAATAATTATTTCCATATACATTCCAAGTTCCATGATCGCTGTCTAGTATTACAGGATATCTTATTCCAAACCTTTGTACGGCATCCTTCACATTGGTATAGTTTTTCTCGAATTGAAATTCAGGTGAATGAAGACCAACTACAACTAAACCATTATTAGAATATTTTTGATTCCAATCGTCAATGTATGGCATCGGACGAATCGAGTTAATGCATGTATATGTCCAAATGTATACCAAGACTACTTTTCCTTTAAGAGATGAAAGTGTAAGTGGACTATTATTAGGTGTATTTATATAGCCACTTATTTGAGCAAATTCAGGCGCTTTTATGAATTGTGACTTGTCAATTTGCTGGAATTGAGTAGTATTAAGCTTGATCGTAGTTATAGTATGATTTTCTGCCATTCCAGCTGCAATTACAGGATGATTTATTCTGGTTTGGACAGCATCCTTCACATTGGTATAGTTTTTCTCGAATTTAAATTCAGGTGAATGAACACCACCTACTACCAAGCCTTTGTCTTTTTGTTGTTGTACTGACCAAGCCTGATTAAGGCTAGGATTGTTGAAATATATTGTAAAACCAACGATAACAGAAACTACTACTACTGTCATTGCCATTACTAATGCACTAATATTATCTCGATTCATCGTAAGTTCCTCTCCTTTGGTAAATATATTCTTCCTGCTCTTGTTTTATTATTGATTTATGAAATGCAGTTGGACACCAAAAACATAATTCGCAAATACCAAATTGATATTTATATTGATAAAGAGGTCTAGTTATAATATTAATTAAATACATACATACGTACATTCATGCTAGGATAAATACTTTGTATTACATGTCTGTCAATGCAGCTGAATTACATTTGACAGGAGATATCTATACGTACGTTCGTATACAAATAAGCAAGCAGACGTAATATTAGTAATTTTTCATGTTTTCTAGGAATAACTACGAAACGAACGCATACCTAGAATGTTTAGATATTATTAACGAGCGTTTTTATTTTAAAAAATTTTGGTCTGTTTGTATTACCTGTTTAGTTATCTGTGAGACAACTGTATCATAATCTATTATGTCCAGATATTCCAAGTCTGTTGAAACAACTGCAATAACATTGTATCTGATAATTTTGTTTTACTTCTAGATCTATGGGTATAGATCCTGCATATGGTAGTTCAGCATTTGGAATTGTAGTAACGCAATGGGAAGATAATCATATACAGATATTGCATGCTGAAGAGTATCACAGACCTGATTATAATGAAATGTTATCTACTGTTTATGGATTGATGAGTAAATATGATGTGGACAAGGTATACATAGATGGTGCTAATCCTTCTTTCATAAAATCGTTGAAGCTGCAAATAGGTGAAGACCCAGATTATGATAAAGTGATTGCCAGGTATAGATCAGAGAAATTGGGCGATAATTGGAGCCAGGATATGAAGATAGTTCCTGTTAATTTCAATTCAGAGCATAAAGCAATGTTAGGGCATTGCAAAATGATATTTGAAGCAGATGGTGGTGGGAAAATCGCTATCAATCCAGACAAATTTGACAAATTAATTACTGCACTCAGAACAGCAGTAGATAACGATGGGAATTTGGATAAGGAAGCAACATCCTATAATGATATATTTGATGCTTTTAGGTTAGCATTGAAGTTTTATAGTTTTAGAGATAGCAGCAGTCTATATTGCTGACATAGCTATTACGTCAACTATCAGTTCTATTCGTCTAACGTAAGTATCACTTTCTATGGAAAGGGCATAGGTAAACGAAAGGGAATTGAATTCTTCGTATTTGAAATTGAAGGATCATGATTCTTTGATTGTTGTTGTTGTTTAGCACAAGTCTTGCTATCGTCATTGTTATGGTTGTTAGTATCATCATCATTGTTATTGCATTGTTTTGCTGCACTTGCTTCTTGAATTGTCAGCATACTTACTGCTACTAATGAAAATGTCGTAGCTCTTACCAAGACCAATATTGTTGAAATTGGAGCTGGTTTAATTCTAACCGTGATGACTCACTCGTCATGTAACCTAATTTTCTGGTATATTTGACTTACGCCATAATATACCTACCTATTTCGGGTATTTGATCTAAAACTTTCCTGTTTTGTGATACATAATATATGTATGAATACAAATTCTTCAGAAGTCATTTGACGTTGTACTCTGCTAGTTTTATCTCTTCTCTATTTGGCTAAGCTACTATCGCCATTGCAAGGGCCACCTGCACCTACCTGACAAATCCCCATTTGTTTGACACCAGTCTCATTGCTAGTACTGTTAGTACCCGACGTAGAATTAGAAGGTACTTGCGCATTTGCCATTGTCACTGACACAGATAATGAAAGTAAGCTTAGTCCAATTACAACAAATAAAAACTATAATGCTCGAATCCTTTGCTGCTTACGACTATCAAGCTCTCGAGCGATATCGTATGCCGACTCAATAGCGAGATTTCCTCCCATCATTTGTTATATGCGTTTTGTGAGCAATAAACTATTCAACGTTTTCATAGCGAAATTTCATACCTTTCTTTCTGCTATTATGCTAGTTATAGTAGATCATATCGTGATCTTTTATTATATCCCGTAGCGCTTCCAAATTCTCGTTTGACTGCAAAAAAATAAGGCAGCTTCGCCACAAACTGCAGTAAGATCATTATCGCGGGTGGCAAAAATGAGTCAAATTTGGTTCGCATTCCACCGGATTCGG
>JBJMFM010000324.1:0-11994 GCA_045808425.1 Nitrososphaeraceae archaeon
ACGATCCTGAAAGAATGGAGCTAGGGCCACGTGATGTAGTGGCCCGCGCTAATTACAATGAAATAATCTCTGGGCGAGGCACAGAACATGGTGGAGTTTGGCTAGATGTAACTCACCTACGAAAGGAAGTAATTCAAGAAAGACTTACTACTATGTATGAACAATTCCAAAAATTTGATGGAATTGATATATCAAAAGAGAAAATGGAAGTTGGACCTACTGCACATTATTCTATGGGTGGAGTAGTGGTAGATATAAACTGTCGAACTAGAGTCAAGGGTTTATTCGCAGTTGGGGAGATAATAGGTCAGATTCATGGTGCTAATCGTTTAGGTGGAAATAGCTTGCTAGATACAGTAGTTTTTGGAAAAATTGCTGGTGATGAAGCAGCAAAATTAGCATTGCAAGAAAGGAAAGTAAATACAGAGAAAACTAAAGAGGCACCATCACAGCTAAAATTGAGTCTTGTAAACCAAAAAAATAGATTTGATGATGATGATGATGATGACAACTATGAAGGAATCTTCGTAATTGAAGAGCCAATGAAGTTCCGTAATGAATTACAAAAATTGATGATGCAAAATGCAGGAATAGTAAGAGAGCAGACAAGGCTTCAAGACGGATTAAAGCGAATTTTAGAACTAAAGAATGAGTTTTATTCTAATAAACACAATATTAATTTAAAAGAGTCCAGTATTGCAGATGGTAATGATAATATTGAAAATATTGTTCTAACTTTGCAAGTGAAATCATCACTTATTGCTTGTGAGGCCATAATTAGAAGTGCTTTGATGCGAGAAGAAAGTAGAGGAGCTCACTATAGATCCGACTTTCCAAGGCTTGATGATGAAAGGTGGAAGGTACATATCTATTGCACAAAGAGAGAAAACAGAATACCTGAAGTAGCGGAAATGACATTGTTTAAACAAAATGTTAAAGAAATCAGTGGACCACTAGTAGATCTTCTAAAATCACATGTCAAAGCAGCACACCACCGAACGTTCGAATAATAATAATGCATACCTCATTCTGACTCTTCAACTAAAATTTTGAAATTGGTCATCATTATAGAGTTAGAACAATATGTAGAAGGACCAAAGCTAACGGATGACAATGTATTAAGTAAATTCAAGCTATGCGATCTGAATCCAATTGATACTGTGGTAACTTCTGTTGCAGTATCAGTGGAACCAATAGCACATATACCAGTTGCGAGATAAGTGAGAGAATAGACGGATTGGAAAATCACGTTCAACGTGATTTGAATGAACGAGACATGGTAATTGTTAACAGCAGAGTATTTGATGTACAGCTGCTATATTTAAAACTGAGTCAATTAGACAAAATAAAATATTTTTTTCCACTGGCTGGAGAGGCTACTATGTTTTGCATCCAGTTATTCCCAGCCTTTCTTGATTGATGATGTTTGATATTTTTCATCTATCTCGCTCTGTTTTAATTTAAGAATAATTCTGTCATCTCTAAGACTTGATATTTCTAGTCTAGGAATTTCATATTTTATCTCCGTATTGTCTTCTTTTTCTAGCTTCACAATAAAAGAATCTGAGAATGCCGCCTCGACTTCACCCATCTTTATTCCATCAGACGAATATACAGTTTTGTAGTTGACCGTATCGTCGCTGTGAATTTTATCTTCATAAGGGTACTCTGACATGTGGTATTTATTAATAGTCTATCTCAAATAAATGTTGAAAATTAACTATACACATAAACTGCTTATCAAGGGAAGCAATCATATCAGTTTTTTAACTAGACCTGGAGCAACAGCATTATCCTGATTCCAGATTTAGCATATCCTAGGGCAGCTGATTTGGTTAGTCCAAGTTCAGCATGCATGGAATTTAGGTTCATCTTTCCCAACCATTACAGAACCTTGTCGTCAGTGTGTTATAATAGTCTGATGGGTACAATGCAAGGCAATGTACCCAGAGCACTATAATAAAACATAGTATATTTTGGACCATGTCCAAAGAAATAATGTAACCTGCAAGCACTTTACCATTGCCTCATATCTCCTTCAAGCAGACCACCGCTAATATGAATCCTATCAATATGTTTTGACATTTCAGATTTATCTTTAAACTGCGATTGACAATAGGGACATATCATTTTTGTTGTATCTCTTTCAATTGCATTACTAGGCAATTCAACTTCAGCAAGGTCTACCTTATCGCTTGGAACATTTCCTACTATAGACATAAGGGTTATAAGTCCTGTAATATTACCTGCTGCATTTTTTACGGCCAGTCTCCGGATGTGCTTGCTCCTCATCAATAGTACTGCATTTTTAACCGATTCACCTTCAGCAATTGTAATAAGTGGAGAACTCATTATCTTTTTCAACGTAACCTTGAAAGGGCCTTTATTTTCGGCAAGTACACGATATAATATGTCTCTCTCAGTTAGAATTCCAATGGGCTCATTCGAATTCTTGCTAGTAACCAGAAGACTCAAAACTTCTTTATCTTTCATTACTTTTGCTGCTTCACCAACAAGAATATCTTCAGATAGGGTTACATAGTTTTTTTCAGCAATACTTTCAACCTTTAGTGATAGATAAGAATTCGAATACATATATTATAAATATCATAAGGATTACGATATATTATTATCTGTGTATTATGTCAAAACTTGTCTGAACCACTTGTTTTTATCCTTAATATCTATACCCGATTTCTTTGCTGGTGTCTCCCAGTTCAATGCATATGTGGTTTAACAAAGTTATATTGAATCCTTATAAGTATGAACTCATTTGATCGTCCTGACTTTAAGCCAGGACGAACGTTGCCTTGGGTAACATCAGGGTTTGACATAGGCCCACTAGTACTAGCAGCATTAGGAATATGTATATCAGCAGAATATGATATTAATAAAATATAAGTTGATCAAGGAAAAGACAACGGAACATGGTTTAGAGTACGTAATTTTAAATGATGACGAATCTGAGCTTTGGGAAATTGATTATGACTCAGAACATGCTGCAAATGTAAGTGACTATGTAAAGCTTGACTCGCTCAAACATGATAACATAGTCAAATATTCTGGTACAATTGAGGGTTTTCTCTCAGAACAAAGACGTTGCAAAAATATTCATTTTCATGAAACAATGGATATTCAGCCTCGTCTGCATATGAAATCCTGTAGTTTTGAAACTCCTAGTTAGATATTACAGAAAAATTGCTTGCTATAATAAACACCAGCAGCATCAATTACACTTTTAGTTTCAAGTCATAGTACTAGACCATGCGTATTGTCTATTCTAAATATGCTATTTTTACAACTCGCCTTCATGGGAGATCTATTGATATTATTCATTAGCATCAAGGGATTCATATCATGCACCTAATGCAAAATAAAGATAAAAATGTGATCTCACTGGACACGCTTTTGGCTGAATAAAATGATTAGATTGGTATGTGTAATCTATTCTGGAGGCTTGTTCGCAAGCCAACTTTTCCTTGTTCTGTATCCAATTTCAATTCGTCGGACAGTTCCTTTATTTGCAGATTCTTGCGAGTATTATATTCGGAATATGCGGTCCAGAGATTCTTAGGGCAGTTTGTTGATTCTTGATACACCTACTGATTTTCATAAAAATATGTTATTCTTAGCCTATACCTAAGACGGTGATAAGGCATACCTTCAAGGCATTCAAAATAGCTATGTAGACCATAATTCTGCTAATCCATTAATCTTAAGCTTTTTTGCTATAAATTATCAATTGACAGTGTGCAAAACGTGCTTAATTTGGCATTGACGAATTTGACGGCGGCTTTGACGAGAAAATTGACGAATATGACGAAGAGATTTATATTATTAAATTATATAGTATGTTGGATTAAATGCAGGGTAAATTACCGGATCATATAAGGTCTCTAGTGATAAAGCAATGGTTGGAAGGAATGCAGCGCGACTTGATCGCTGCTAACAATGGTTTGAGTGCTGGCGGTGTAACAAATATTGTTAATGACTTCAGAAGAGGTTTAGGTTCTGCTGTGGTAGATGACTTAAGGGAGCTAGGAGTAACTTTCAGAAAAGTCGGAATTACTCCTGCTCAATGTGCATTAGGTTTCAGGGTCGCAATGATGATAGTAGCCAAATTAGGAGTAAAGGAAGAAGAACTTGAATCATTTATTTTAGACGTCTATAACAGGTGCATTGACCTTGGATTATCGCCTGATAACATTGCTTTGCATATAAAAGATCTAACCGAGTTTTCAAAAACGAATGGTACTAATAATAATCATATTCTACCGCTTTCTCAGATATCAGAGTTCATACAGCAAAAGGCAGACGAGAAAAAGAAATTAGAGGAGGAAATCCAAACCCTAAAGAGCCAAATCAAAATACTTGACGAAGAAAAATCAAAAAGCGAGCATCGTCGTGCATATGCTTTATATGAAGAACATTTTACTAACGGGGAGCTAAAATCATATTCTGACCTGAAACAAGAACTTGGTCGGTATGGGGTACCTATATATGATATTCCAAAGTTTGCAAAAGTAGTTCGTGGAATAAGCCAAAAAGATTATAATGTTGAAGAAGTTATCGAAGAATTCTCAGATATAGAATCAGCGAGAAATAACTACTCGCATTATAAAGCATCCATCACAGATTTGCAAATGAAATGCAATGACTTGAAACAAGAATATTCTGTGTTAAAACAGTCTGTAGTTTTCTTTGAACAAGAACTATCTTTGTATCATGAGCTAGAAGCTGCAGGGTTTGATCTTGAAAAGCTAAAACTACTGAGCAATACTATAAAGAATATTGCAAATGCAAATAATATACCCGAATCCCAGGCTGTGCAAAAATTCTATAAAGATATTGAGGAACAATACGATGACAAATTAGGCTTTGAATCGCAGTTAAATAAACTTCGATCCGAGATTGCTACTTTTAGTATCAATTTAAATTTCTTACGAACAGCATTGCTTGCTCAACCATTAGTGGGACCATCATTACAAAGGCTTTTTTCCAAAGGAGTAGTAGAGCAGGACATTGTTGAGCTTGCAAACTTGTTTGAAAGATCCTACAGCCATGGTGGTAGTAGTGCTGAAAGTGGTGACAGTAACAGCGGCACTAACGGCACTAACATAGATAGACAATCTCTGATAAGAGGATTGCAAAAATATGGCGGCATCAAAACTATCATACAAGAATTAAATCAGCAAATTGATGAATTAAATCATCGAATATCTGAATTACAAACAAAGAAGAAAGACTTGGACGAGCAGAATCAAAAGATGCTATCTATTTTAGCATATTCAAAGCCGATCGTTGAGTTTCTGAACCGATCAGATAATGATTATTCAGTAAGTAGTGATAAGGATAATGTAAAGATCTTTGCAATGATTGCATATACTTTGTTTATGTTGTATATCCGTCATCTAGGCATAGGAAAATTGTTAGTTGGTGAGCTTAACGAATTAGTGCACGTACAGCGAATGGCTGCTGCAGCTGCCCAAGGTGAAGCCGTCTCTATTCCAGAGCTGAAGATAGCCATAGTTAAGGCCCTTGAAATTTTAATGACCAAATCAGATACTGAGTCGCAAACTAGCAACGAAGGTAATGTCAAAGATATGCCTTGAACTGATTTTTGTGCTCAAATGGTTTGGATTGTATACTAATTGACATTCCAAGAGTGAGTTTATATGCAAACAATGGTTTTTTGTATACGATCGCTTGTAAATCTGTATGCAAGCAAAGATTAATGGTATAGCCGCGATGCCTCTATAGTCATAAAGAGCAGTACCAAGTGGTATTGGAGAGTATTAAATGGCCTGCACTTCGCACCTCTTTAAGAGTAAAATTGTAGATTTGATATCAAGCCTGATGTAGATTTGCAAAGCTTATGACAAATGCTGGTTAACATCACCAAAACGACAGTTAACAGGAAGATGAATGAAACGACTAGTTAACGGAACCATATTAAACCTTGAGACAAGCATTTGATCAGAACATCGTCAGACGTTCATGTCTTTATATGAGTCATGCCAAGTCTACTTTTCACAGTTCTACTATATTCTTTATTAGTGGCATACTGTGTTTCTGCACCATCAAGTGTCATTTCCCTGTACTTTTCCTTATCGTAATAGGGGCCTTTTTGTTACCTATGGAAGGTCAGATGCCTGACTTGATTCCTTTCTGTTATAATCTATTATCACAGGATATCAATTGAACCTGAGTTGAGAGTGACGTTATCTAAATTAAAATAGAAGATTTACTACACCAAATACTGCGCAATGGCTGATAATGACAAATCAGAACATAAAGAAAAAGAGCAGCAGGATATGCAATTATCTACTTGGAGTAAGAAGATAGAAATAATAGGCATCGATATAAAAAGCCTGGATAGAGAGAACGAAACAGGACGACTCAAGTTGAGGACAACACTCATGAATCAGCATTTTATAAACGAATTAGATAAAATTGGTCTGCAGCTCATAAAGATAACTGCAGGAAGAATCTTTACTCATGGACTTGTAGTACTCTTAGAGCCAAAAGTACAACCTACTAGAATGTTAAAATCAGATTTAACAGATGATAAGGTGGGTTAAAATTTTTGTGCGGTAGTGTGTTAAACTGGGCTTTTTTGACGTATTGTGTTATACACTGCGGACACTACATCTTATGTAGAAGCCTACTACTGCGATATGTAATTTCCATATTTCGATAGACAATCCATATAACGAAGTATTAATTCAGTGATTCTAAGACCTCTAGCCTTCTTAACGAACACTGATTTATTGTCATTCAGTGCATTGACTATCTCATCTCATAATCAAATATAGGGAGTTCTTTGTCATCCTTTTGAGGCAGGCCTATTATATGATTAAAACAACAATTCCCTTTGTTAGCGATGTCAGCCTTTTTATGCATGACGTTAAAAATTTCACATTCAACCTTCTTCATGTCTATCTGTGCATGGCATTGCACACAAAAATGAGGATGTTCTAGGAATTTGCAATTGTTCAAACATTAATCACGAATTCCTAAATGATGTGTTAACACTTTTTATTCTTATTCTTTGCGTAAGCCAACAAAAGACTTACGCATCAAGATAAATCTTTATGCTTCTCTAACCATCTCTTTGCGAATTCTGTCAAGTCACGATCATAATCCTTATTGCCATTCCTACTTTACTGTAGTAAACTGTTTACTTTACTATAGAACAGGAATAGTGTTGGAATTCTCACGGCATTAGTTAGTCAGTTGAGATTAATTGCTTTTGATTAAAATAAAACAAATAATATGACACGCTATTGATAATTCGGTATGCTTTATTCTGGAACTCAAAAATCAAAATTTAAAATCATGTCATCACGAGTAATATTGAGATAAAGATCATTTCCATCATAACGATCTACATGTGATTTTGGAACTATATATTCATGTGATTTTATCGTAGCACCTTCTATTATTATTATATTGTCATGATATTGTGCCATCACATTTCCACAAAAGCGGTTGTCGCAGGCCATGACTGATTTTTTTAATTGTATTAATTCATTCCAATCTATCCCAGTCATGCTAATTATTAAATAATATATGATATACTTATAATTGATGGGTACTACTTCTAGAAGAAATGAAGTAGATACTTTTCTATCTTCTTCTGCTCCTGATTCCTTAAACAATCTAACACAATCACGGGCCATTGAAGCTTATAATGGTAATGAGGGCGATAATATCATCAATCACTTAGATATAGCAGAAGGGTTAAAAGATGCATTAGTTAGATACGGCTTTAAGTTAGACTCACTTTTAATTATGCAACCCAATAATTTGGCTGAAATTCTTGGAATTGATGAATATGTTGCCAAGTTAATAATAAGTGCTGTACATGATATAAAGAATAAGGCCAGCACAGGTTCCAACGCACAACATAGAATAATGATGGTAGACGATGAACAAGATATTGCGAGACTATTTACTATCGCTTTACAGGATAATGGATTTGTTGTAGATGTATTCAATGACCCTTTATCTGCATTATCAAATTACAAAGCTGGCCTTTATGATTTATTACTTTTAGATATCAGAATGCCTACTATGAACGGATTTGAATTGTATCAGAAGATTAGAGATATAGACGATAGAGCTGAAGTGTGTTTTATAACTGCATATGAAGAGTTTCTACATGACTTTAAAAGATTATTTCCAGTTCTAGAAGAGGTTGATTGCTTTGTTACAAAGCCTATTGAAATGCACAATCTTGTTAAAATTGTAAAATCAAAAGTAGATTGTAACTAATGCAGCCCAATTCTGCAAGGATATAAAATTTTTTGATTGGTTGCTAAATTCCCATTTAGCTGGTAAAAATTCGACTAGCTGGTGTGAACAAAATTGAAAACCTAATGAGGTAGACAGGAATTAAAAAACAGAGATGAATCATTTTCGAACTTGACACTAGGTAGTGCTAGCTATTCTGACTTAATCACAATATTAATAAGTATGTACGTGTACACAGTATATCTCTGTGTGCGAATGGAATACGAAGTAGGTTTAGGCCTACTAGATATCCTTAGTAGTACACAGAAACCCTTGTAGCGTAGGCGGGAGGAACTTTGCTTCTTTTGAATAAAGAGTAAGGAGATCTTGCCGAGCCTACAAGGATTATTACATTTTCAAATTTATACTTTGAATTATATATCATAGTTCGATACAATATGGACATGATGTTAGACAATGATGATAAGCAAAATGACGAAATGATTCCATTTTTTAGTGTGGCTTCTATAGACTTCGATAAAGATTTGATTATATTAAAAAAAGTATTACATCAATTTGAGCAAAGAACACATTCGGAAAATGCGTACAAATTCAGTCAAAGAGCAACATTAGCTGCTGGCTGGTGGTTTTACGATGTGTTCTTCAAACGCGATTTTGTACAAAAGATTTTCCAGCTATTATTGCCACCTGACTTTTTGCATAAGAACAAAAAGGCTGCCACGATTAAGATAGTTGATACATTTCAAGAGCAAATAAAGAAAAATGGTTCTGATGCTAGAATAAAGATGTATGGTGATATTCCTCTTGCTACCGGCTGGTGGTCATGGCTATTTAGATAAACCTGTTATTCTGTGGTCCCCCAGATTGAAAGCAATTCTTATGGCGAATCATGTTAACTGTCTTCATAGTGTAAGTGGTATAGGCTATATAGGCTCTACAATATGCGCTGGTTCGTTTACCCGATCTACTTATTACTTTTATCTCAGGAATGTTACTATAGATAATAGCAATATTTTAGATTAAAGCAACATACAGATGGCAGCCCCCAACTATATTATACATGCACGTTATCTTGAGCCTACATATGCAATTTTAATTAAAATAAGATTAACATCACACATACGCACTTTCTTTAGCCTATACTACCTACACAACCTACATACACACGGTTAGGGTAATTAGAGTAATGCTGTAGGTGCAAAAAATGGAAGAGTTAGGTCACATTATTCTTGCATCTGTTCATGGATGAACTCGCATACTCTAGAGCCTACACTGCTTACACACCATCTTCACTTTCATCTTCTAATGCATCAGTATCGTTCTTCCCTGGTTCACTGTCCGATATCGGAGGCAGATCCTTTGGCTTTATCTTGATATTCGTACATCATTTCAAGTTCCTTTATTTTCACTTTAAATATTATTAAACTTTACAAGAAATGATAGTATTTTATATGGAAAATATGATAATATGTATGATAGGAGTGATTCTTTGAGAACAATGATACGTACTATTTGATATTTTGAAGAAGAGCTTTTTACACGTATTATTATTGTATGGAGTCCGTGTTGGGACGTCCATCTCTGAATTCAACAGTTGATGCCGATTTTGCGGAGTCTATAATCCTAATCTCATTACCCTTAAGAGATGTGCCAAATATCTTTGTACATACACTATCAATTGTCAGTTTGGCTTCAGATTATTTTACTTTAAGATATCTTTCGATAGCTCTTCGAATGTATTTGCTACGAGGGATATCGCCACGATTATTGTCAATTTTCTGTAATAAGGATATAGGTAAGGTAATTCCTAGTTTTTCTGTCCTATCTGGATTTTTTCTTATAGTACTAACCATACTAGTAGATTATATATAATAACTCTTAACTATAAGGGTTTCTTCGTACGTTCTAATTTTGCGAGTAACTCGGTAAATTCATAAATGTGGATTTCGGGGGTACTGACACTATTGACACTATTTGACCACGAATTTCACTGTCACTATCTGACAAATTTAGAGATTTAGGCTGATAAGTGTAACCTTCTACATAGGCATTACCGCTATCAAAAAGCCTAACTAAATCAGTTATATTTTTACTACCTACTAATGGTCCAAATTCAAAGTTTTGAGTAGAAATGGTTACATTGGAGAAGAATTTAGTCCTTTCAGATTCTGAAGCAGCAGATCTGCAACAAATTTCTGAAGGTAGAGATAGCGTTCTTTGATATAACGTAACCACACTAGGTCCATTTTGAGTATTTTTACCTATGTGAACATCAACTCTTACCAAATAATTATGCATATTCGTGAGATTTATTTCATAAAACAATTCATTACTATTATTATAGTTAGGATCTTTAGCCTCGAATTTAGCAATACCTCTTGCATTTGTGTTTACAGGAGGTATAGTATTGTTATCTCCACTCAATTCTGCTATAAAAGAGTGATTCTGTTGTTGCTGTTGTAGTAACTTCGATCCTGATGAACTCCTTCCACTGTTTGAATAATAGTAACTGGTTTGACATCTAAATATTAGAAATAACAACATCTAGACTTATTATAGTATTAAATACCAGTATCCCAATGGATACGATTAATACAACATTAATAATCCGATAGCAGTAACATTGGTTTAAGTGTTAATATCCATTTACTCTTCCTTTAGTTATTTATCAATCATATTTACTACTACTGTGTTCGTGATAAGATCGACGTTGGACCAAAGGGCTTGAACAAATATCGGTGCTAAAAGTAGGTTCTTAGACTAGTAGATAACAAGATAATCTTAAGGTTTTCCGTTCAAAGCAGGAAGCGCATACTATCTAATATCTTTACAAAAAAGGGGAGCTGATCTCATCTTTCTTAGCATTGCTTGCTTGATTGCTTGCAATTATGTTCGCTGACCAGATTTTAGTTGAAGTTGTAGCCATTCAGCCAGCTAAAATATACTGCAGGGTTCTAAAATTGAAAACAAGAGCATGTGGAGAGCAGCAATAATAATAGTAAGGAAACTCAAAAACAATAGAAATTGCTTGTTCGTTATTGTATATCCCTAGATATTTTACGCGCAATTTTCATACGCTCATTTTTTAAATGGCTGGTTTGTTCTGGTACAGATCTAGGTTCGTCTCCTATCTGTCCACTAGTCGCATCATTTAGTGCTTGATCGCGCTTTAGTGGGTTCTTCCTTTCCACACTCATAGGTACATGTACAATATGCATTATGGTTAATAGACTTACTCATATCGATGATGTATCGCATGCAATGATATACATAATATTTCGTATGGTGGCAGAATTTGGAAGGATTTTATAATATGTCTATTTGACACGATATAATAAGACAACCCGGACGCAAAATCGGGCCTCCTTAAGCTACCATCATTCGAATATTTAATTATCTACAAGCAAAAATGGAGATATTATACCGATTTCCCAGAGTAATCCTTAAATTTTAACTGTAGGCTGCTTAATATATGAAATTTTGTACTGAATGCGGTTCTCAACTTCCGATAGGAACCGCTAAATTTTGCCCTAATTGTGGACAGAAATTATGGACCACAAAACTAGAAGAGGGTACAATACCATTATCTAGTTCTAAATTAAAAAGTAATGACGATAAACAAACAGTATTCTCCACCAAACCAGAAGAAGGTGGTGAGAGTAATTACTCTAAACAACACTCCTACACTCAAGAGGAAAGGATAGACAATGCAGTTTCATCAATTCATTCTTTAGGAGT
>JBJMFM010000325.1:0-26407 GCA_045808425.1 Nitrososphaeraceae archaeon
TCTATTGATTTCCGAGATACGAACCTAATAGCATCATCAACAACTGTTGCATTTGTAAGTAATTCCAGTTTCATTGAATAACACTCTTTAGCTAATGACAATGCCTGTATCTTTTCTCTCTTGTCTTCTGCACTTTGTGCGGTATTCCATGCTTCTTTTAATATTGAATTTACAACGTATTAGAATAAGTCGCCAAATTCATACGTCGTCTCGTTTCTGGATCAACACAGGACATAACATTAAATCCATTTTTTATTCTTAAAATATATGACCATACCTCCAGCTACTGCTCCCATTAATAATAGAGAGTAGTAATACCCTAACGGTGAGTGAAGCTCTGGCATAACATCAAAATTCATACCATATATACCTGTTATCAAGGTAAGAGGAAGAATTATTGTAGCAATCACTGTGAGTGTTCTGATGATTTCATTTAGGTTTGCATTCAAAGACGAGTTATAAGCTTCACGCAAGTTGATAACTCTCTGGTACATATTTTCCACGTTGTTTTTTAAATACGCCACTCTGTCATTTAACGAGCGAATGTGTCTCAGAGAATCCTTGCTAAGTTTCGCCTGTACAACTCCATTGATAACATCTGTAAATGCTGCTGTTATCATTGCTAGAGTATTTTCCAAAAAACCCAGTTTTCTCCTAATTAAAAGTATGTCTGAGAGTTGTGACTTTGTGGGCTGATGAAGTATTACATGATCTTCAATTTGTTCTAATTTGGCATTAATGTTGCTTAATATGGGATAGTAACTTGAAATAACTTCTTCTATTGCAAAGCGGTACACCATTTCACATATTGCTCTGTTATAGCTTCTGTTGCTGTCACCATTTCTTTGGCTAGATAATGATGATTGTTGTTGTTGTTGACGTTGTTCTGATAATGGTATGGGTATAGATCGATGGGATGGTATCAAACTTCTACTTATTCTTTGTTTAACATTGCTTTCAAGCTGTTGATTATTGAAATTGATGGTAATTATCCATCTTTGTTCTAAAAAGATATACAAATCATCTTCTTCAAGGTTACTGTCAGAATATTCATGATCGGGAGGTCTGCTGCTGCCGCCATCTTCATTCTGTCCTTCTCTCTCTACCTCCACTAGCTTTTTGGTTTTCCTATCTTACTCCATCTATAATTGTAAACAGATATGCGTCATATTCTTCTACTTTAGAAGGTTGATGTGTGTGAATTATAGCCTCTATTGCTGATGGGTGTAAACCAAAAACGTCTTGCAAACGAAAAATGTCACTGCGATCATCAGCATGGATCCATAATGATTCTTCTGGATGTTCCATCATCTCTTTTCTAACTTACAAAGGCTCTGAAATATTGACTTCTTTAACAGAATGTTTTCCTACAACATAAGCAGATATTGTCAATCATCTTTTATTTTAAAGAAGATAGTATGAATCATTTAAAACTTATCTCTATACTTTGAAGAGTTTCAAAAAATAACTTCTTTTGTTTTATTATTGTTTTTTTTAAATTCATTTGGGATATCGACTCCTCTAGTTTAGTAGTATCCGATAAGTTTGAAGATATGATCAACATTTTACCCTTTATGTCTAAAATGGAAATACCAGATCGTATGAAATGTAGAGTCGCTTCTATACCCGTAGAACCTCCATTTACCGCGTAATCTTTCTTTTTATGATTTTTGAGTGGTAGATAGGGGGGATTACTTACAATCAAATCGAATCTATAGTGAAAAACAGATGCAGCATCACAACAAGCCAACATAATGTCATTTGGCAGGTTATCTTTGCAATATTTAAGTGACATAAAGTGGATATCAGTTCCAGCAACAATTTTAAAATTATCATGAAGGATTTTTAGTATGATCCCTGATCCAACACCAATTTCTAAAGCTGATTTCCCTCTATATTGTTTAACGGATTCTGCAAGAAGAAGGCTATCTTCAGATGGAAGATACATCTATCATTTAAACTATCAGCTTGTATGTATAATTGCGTTTTTCAAATAAAATGAGATCTATCTACGGCTGTTGTTGATTATTACATCATAAAGATATTATATATACAAACCGAATTTATAGAAATCTAAATAAATTTTCAATTATGTTGTTAACATAAAATTGTTTGTAAATGTATAATCAATGCTGGAAGGTTAACACAGAAAAAGCATAACACCTTGAGCTCTTTTATTTGAATTACCGTAACAAAATACCTCGATCGATCAGTTGTACCTATAGTAGCATACACTCGTGGTAAAAGGCTAAAAATTACAGAATACGATCTTAGGACAAGCAATTTATGATATATTCATTGTTTACTACATCTTAAGGTTAGCTAAACAAAATCAGAAAGAATTTTTTTATATTGTACTATGATTTACCCGCTACCGTACTCAACATTTCAACACACAGAGGATGTTGAAACATAACTCATACATATTTTTAAATCCTTCTAGAATACTTTATAGATCTTGCTAGTTGTATCATTTCCTCGACATTTAACCTGCCTATTCTTGTGTCACCAAAGTCGACTTTGCTTCCGAACTTTCTGGCTACGGATGTTGCCATCCTATTCCTTTGAGAAAATAAAAAGTATATATTTTTGATAATGATGTGCGTTATTCTTGAATGTTTTTTAGGAACTATCTTTATGACTTCTGATTCAATAGAAGGTTCGGGATCAAAGGCTTTCCTGTCAACATTAAACAGCCTCTGTATGTTAAAACAATGTTGTGTTACAACTGAGATCGCACGATAATTTTTTTCCCCAGGGCTGGCCTGCAGTTTGGCAGCGAATTCCTTTTGTACCATGACTATTGCTCTGTCGAATTTCTGAAATGGTAACCAGTTAAAAGCATCTTTGCTTTTAGAATAAGGAAGGTTTGATACAAAAACATCAAAATTAAGGTTACCTATTTTAAAGATATCCGCATTCACTAGCTTCAAGTTTGGTAATGTCCTCTTACTTGCCTTTGCAAATAAAATACTATCTATTTCATATGAAATTACAGATTTGGAATGTCTACACAGTTCGTAGGTTAACATTCCATTTCCAGTACCAGCCTCACAAACAATTTCATGCTTGTTAATTTGTGACGCTTCAATGATTTTCTTACGTATTTGAAAATCTACAAGCGTATGTTGGCCAAGAGAAATTCTCTTTGACCATCTCATTTCCTTACAAATAAGTTCCTTCTCTCTTCGCCTGCTATTTCATCAATGATTCTCTTTGCTATGAGCTTTGCAGGATCTCTTAACCCAACCCTGTTCTGAATATCTGCAAAGGATTCAAACTTTTTCTTATCTCTCTCCTTAATTATAGTCATCATGTATGTTTTTCCTATACCCGGGATTAATTCTAGGGCATGAATTCTTGGTGTTACTGGGGGAGCCATGTTTATATAATCGACAAATCGCTTCTCATTAGCAATAACTATTTTTTCTATGATGTTTGTAAGCTCATTTTTTGCAGATTGTGATATGTCCTTATATTCCAATCTGCCAAGCACACTGAACACTTTATCGCGGCCTTCTCGTCCAATATATAGCCGTTCTCCTACTTCAAAACTCATATTCTGGATACCCAATAGTTCCAATAACGTTAAATGTTCTTCCCCAATTGCTTGAATAATGATCCCCTCTCTTGCTCTTACTGTAGTTGATTTTCCTCTCTGTATAAAATCTAGAACATATGCATATTCCTCGTATTTTCTCTGATATTGCTCTATCCCTGGGCTTTGAGCATAATCAATTCTACCACTATTATAATGTGGTGACGGTGTAGACAATGCTGTTCTTCCTGCATAAGATATGGATTAGCTTTTTATTTAACTTTCAGTGTTCATTTGAAGTATACCTTGCATTTTTTCAAGGGTTTCTGTAAGAACTAGTTTTTTCCATCCAAATGAGAATGCTCTCAATTCTTCTAAAGATGTAGGCAATACATTTACTATTTCAACTGCTTCTTCTTCTTTTAATTCGCATTTCTCAATTAGTTGTTTTATCATTTTTTGAGCTGCCAGTGAATCAGACTTTGCAAATTTGTTGACATAATCATATGTCCAACGCTGGATTTGATCCATGTCGTCTGGCTTAACTGAACCCAAGATCTCCTTTACTTGTGGTAGTGAAATGACTTCTTTGTGGAGAATGTCTGTCAATTTACCTTTCACTTCCTCCAGTAAAGAGCTTAATGTGGTTGAGTCTTGTCTGCAAAATCTTTTGCTTTTTATCCGATATCTGCACTATTATCTTTAATGACCTTTTTCCGACTTCTTTGACAACTCCTATCTTGCCTTGAAACCTCCTGTGAGGAGTTGTATTATGTTCCCTTGGATCTATGTCTACAATAACCTTATCACCAACTTTATAATCTATAAGCAAATATGATAAACCCCTAACAACATTATCCTTTGTCATGATAGACCGGGTCTTTTTTCTAGAACCATGTGAGTGTGGCATGACAAGGTCTTTGTCAAAAAACCCTTAATTTATTATTATCTATTAGTTATCAGTATTTGATTGATCAGGATCGGCTACCCCCTGTTCATTTAATGTAAATAGCACCTCTCTTTCAGGATGATATGGGCTATCAACCATCCTAGCAATTCGGTTTTTACCTGCACGTTTAAGAAATACTCTGTAAGTGCTTGTATGTGCAACTACATGACCACCAGTAGGTCTTAATGCATCACCAAAGATTGCATCAGGAGATGATTGGATCTGATTAGTTGCTACAACTGCAACAGTATACATTTCTGCTATTCTTACCAACATGTGCATAAATTTGTTTAACCTTTGTTGTCTTTCTGATAATGTGGCCCTTCCAAGAAATTCAGATCTGTAATGTGCGACTGCAGAATCGACCACTAGTAATTTTACATTATTGGAATCAATAACGAGGCCGGTTTCCTCAATAATCAATTCCTGATGTGCACTATTGTATGCTTTTGCTACTATGATGTTTTCAAGTGCCACATCTGGATCCAAATTCCTCGCCAAAGCAATTGAGACTATTCTCTCCGGTCTAAATGTGTTTTCTGTATCAATGTAGAGTGCCTTACTATGTGTTCTGCCTTTGGATTTTCTTTGTTGGACTAGTATAGATAAAGTATGACAGATCTGAGTCTTACCTGTTCCGTACTCTCCATAGATTTCTGTAACTGCTTTTGACTCAATTCCTCCTTCAAATAGATCATCGAGATTTTTAGAGCCGGTAGGAATCCGTTCTTCTTTCTTTCTTTTATCGTAAAGTTTCGTAGCTGAAATGAAGCTTTTATCAATAATTCCTAAGTCTTCAAGCCTGATTCTTGCCTTATTGCAAAGATATATTGACTTATCAGTTTCCATACCTGTACTCTCCGAAACATCGATTGGTCCTCTTACCACCAGATCCTTAATTGATTTGAATCCAGCTTCTTCCAAACGATCTTTTGTGGCAGGCCCAATTTCCTCAATGGTATCCAGATCAAGCATCATCTTAGGGTCATTATCTTCTTCTTTCAAGGAGTCAGTCAACTGATGTAGCTACTAGATAGTCTTGACCTTATTATTATTATTATTCGAAACCTGAAGTTAAAAGTTAATAAGTTACAGAAAATGTATATATACTTATTTCAGTCAAGTTACCGTTAACACAATTGAGTAAAGGTCTATGATTCCGGGTGACATAGCTCTTGTACGATAAATCAATTCACGATCCACGATCTTGAGCATAATAATGACTTTTCAATGCAACAATTAAATAAAGAAAATTAATCACTTTGATTGAATAGATCTCTGGTGTTGTGTTTGATAGTTGACCTAAATCTTGTCGATAAACACGTAATGGTTATTGGTGGTGGAAGTGAGGGTGCCAGGAAAATCCGTGGACTTTTAGGTCAGAATTGTAAAATTACCGTAATAAGCAATCGATTAAATCGCTATCTTAAGAGTCTTGAAAAACAAGGTAAAATTGAAATAGTGAAAACCAAACTAAAGGATGCAAGCATACTTGATAATTACAAGAATCAATTTTTAGTTTTGGCTGCCACCAATGATAAGACACTAAATCGTAAATTTGTGGAAAAGGGCCGTTCTATGGGTTCGTTTGTATATGCGGCTGATGATCCGCAATTTAGCGACTTTTCTTATACCTCTATTATCAATATAGAGGGCATATTACAAGTCGCAATTTCTACTTATGGCAAAAGTCCAATTATGGCTCGTAAAGTAAGAATTAAACTAGAACGGATATTATATAGAATTATCAAGAAATCAGACATAGAAAATACTAAATTGCAGGAATTTGCGCGCGTAGCTGCAAAAACCAGATTGAAGACAATCGAAAAGAGAAAGGAGTTCCTGTATTCTCTGATCCGTGATAAGAACATTCAGAGCCTCATTAATGAAAACAGGGTTGAAGATGCCAAAACTGCAACACTTGAACTCTTGAATAAATGGGAGAATGTGAGTATCAAATGACCACCTCTTCTTCCTCCATAGTGACAGATTCTGTAGAGGTAATCAATGCTAGGCTTACGTACAGAAATGCACCAATTCATCTTCTTGAAAAATTCGCTTTTAAAGACCTTCATGATGCACATAGGTTACTTTTGGAGAAAGCTAAATTAAAAGAATGCATTATCATACAGACATGTAATAGAGTGGAAGTTTTCGCTGTCACTACGGATCCTAACGAGGAAAGGTTGTTAGAACAATGGGCATCTGCAGTTAGTTTGTCAAACAAAGAATTTGCAAATATTGTCGAAGTCGAAAGAGGAAGAGATGTTATATCTCATCTATTAAAGCTAGCATCGGGTCTAGACTCTTTAGTTATTGGTGAAGACCAAGTACTTGGCCAGATAAAACGAGCTCTTGAATTCTCCCGTAAGAACCAATATGCAGGTTCTCATTTGTCGGCTATATTCGATAGAGCGGTTAAAGTTGGAAGCAGAATAAGGACACACACTGGTCTGAATAAAGGGAGCGTCTCCGTAGGATCAATGGCCGTAAAGTTGGCAGAAGAATACTTTGATAATCTGAATAATAAACGCATTATGCTCATTGGATCTGGAGAGGGAGCAAGTCTTATTGCCAAGTCTTTGAAACAACGCCACGTTAATTTTATGATTACGAGCAGGACTTTTGAAAGAGCCAAGTCATTTGCAGACACTGTAGCCGGTAAGCCAATTCCATTTGAAAATGCACTTGAAATGTTTGATGACATTGATTTGATCTTCGTTTCTACTAGTGCTCCATATTATTTGGTTACATATGATAGAGTTGAAAGGGCCAGAAGGAACGTAAAAGAAGGTTTGTTAATTTTTGACCTATCAAACCCCAGAACTGTAGAAGATAAGGTTGCAACAATAAAGAAAGTCAAATTGATAAATATAGATCAGATATCGGAGATTGTTGAAAAGAATATTCGAGCTCGTAAGAATGAGATTCAATCAGCAGAAAAGATAATTAATAATGAAATGGAATCAGTAGATTCTATTCTAAAAAGAAGGAAGGCTGAGCCAGTAGTGGTTTCTATTTTCAAGAGTGTTGATGTTATCCGAGAGCGTGAATTGAAAAAAGCACTTTCAATTCTTGGAAATTCATTAGGGTCCAAAGAAGCCAAAACAATCGAACAACTTTCACATGCCATAGTAGAAGGAATTCTTTCTACCCCAATGAATAATCTTAGAAAAGAAATAGAGTTATGTAATGAAAATGAAGAGCTGATGAGACTTGTGGCCAAATTATTCAAATATGAAGACAAATACTAATAATAAATCTAGTAATGCAGCTTTTCCAACAGTCAGGTTAAGGCGATTAAGAAAAAGTAGTGCAGTACGTGAATTATTGCAAGAACTCCATCTTTCGGCCAGGGATTTAATTTGTCCGCTATTTATCGAAGAAGGAGCCAAAGAACCTAGCATAATTAATTCAATGCCCGAGATTCAAAGGATTCCACTACATAAAACCATTGAAGAAGTGCAGACTATTTCTGACCTCGGCATTAAGGCCGTTATTCTATTCGGAATTCCATCCAATAAAAATGATAAAGGTAGTTCCGCATTTAGCGATAATGGGATTGTACAACAATCCACTAAATTGATACGCAACCATTTCGGAGATAAAATTGCCATCATTACTGACGTCTGTCTATGCCAATATACTTCACATGGTCATTGTGGAATAGTAATGAATAAAAAAGTGGATAATGATCGTAGTATTGATACACTAACGAAGGTTGCTATTAGCCATGCCAGAGCTGGTGCGGATTTTGTAGCCCCTTCAGCTATGATGGATGGACAAGTAAAAGCTATTCGCGAGGGCTTAGATAAAGCTGGATTTGCTGATACTGCAATAATTGGATATTCTGCAAAGTATGCATCTCCATTGTACGGACCTTTCAGAGATGCTGCTCATTGTACTCCTGAATACGGTGACAGAAGAACTTACCAAATGCCATTTACCAATATCAGAGAGGCAATGCGTGAAATAGAAACAGATATCGATGAGGGTGTAGACATCATTATGATAAAACCAGCCATACCATATCTTGATATAATTTATCAGGCAAAAAGTAATACTAATTTGCCAGTTGCGGCCTATAGTGTTTCTGGAGAATATGCGCTTATTAAGGCAGCCACTATAGAGGGCTGGATCGATGAATATGCTGTAATGAGTGAATTCATCACATCAATCAAACGAGCTGGTGCAGATATGATAATTACCTATCACGCAAAGAAAATGGCTCAACTATTATTAAATTGGTAGACTAGCAATTTATTTTATTTTATTTTAATTTAATTCTGTAAGTTCAATAATATTCTTAGCTGGATTATTTATTTATAGAATAATCATATATTCAGTAACAGCTACTTTTATAACAATACAAGTATAATCAAGAGTATTAATTTAGCCCTATGAAGTAAATTGAAGCCATCATCTCTAAAAAGAAAAATTCTGCGACAAGAAACTATAAACCTAGATATATTTCATATACATAAAATTGCATTAATCGATGTCTAGCAACTCCAAGTTTCTGTTTGATAGGGCAAAGGAAGTAATTCCTTCCGGCGTTAATAGCCCAGTCCGTTTTTATGAACCATACCCCTTCTTTGCGGTTTCAAGCAAAGGCAGCAAAATTGTCACTGCGGATCATCAAACCTGTATTGATTATTGTATGGGATATGGATCTCTATTGCTTGGTCATGCTTATACTGCAGTACTTGAATCTGTGAAATCTCAAATTGACAAAGGAACTTTGTTCTGTGTTCCAACTGAAAGGGAAGTAAAGCTGGCCGAATTGATTTCAAAAGTTGTTCCCTGTGCAGAAATGACAAGACTAGTGAATACAGGCGCAGAGGCTACAATGAATGCTATTAGATTAGCCCGGGCTTTTACCAAGAAAAAGAAAGTTATAAAATTTGAAGGATGCTATCATGGTGCTCATGATTATGTTCTTGCTAGTAGTGCTGATTCCACTAGAGTGGGCATACCAACTTCTGAAGGTACAATTGAAGAAGTATCCTCACAAACATTAGTAGTTCCTTACAATGATTATTCACAGTTAGAACAAGTAATTAATAATCATGATGATATCGCCTGCATTATTATAGAACCGGTACCAGCAAATATTGGTATTATAATACCTGATAAACAATATCTAAACGAAATCAGAAAGATGACCCAAAAACAGGATATTGTGTTGATATTTGATGAAGTTATCACTGGATTTAGACTTGCCTTAGGAGGTGCAAGCGAGTTCTTCGGAATTAAACCAGATCTAGCAACATTTGCAAAAGCCATGGGAAATGGGTTTCCTATCGCAGCAATTGCAGGGAAGAAGGAGATTATGGGGCATTTCTCACCTAGTGGAAAAGTATATCAAGCCAGCACTTACGCTGGCAATCCGGTCTCTGTTTCTGCAAGCATAGCAACAATTGAGACGTTGATAGAGGCAAAAAATGAAATCTATCCGAGGATTGCCCGGACATGCGATCGCATAGTTCAGGGAATTAATGATGGATTAGAACAGTTAAAACTACGCTTTACAATAAACGCCATTGGTTCAATGTACCAATTGTTCTTCACTTCTGGAAATGTGGATGATGATAAAAGTGCAAAGAAATCTGATGTTGTTATATTTAAAAAATTCTATAATGAATTGTTGAAAAGAGGAATTTTTATACCTCCATCACAATTTGAAACTTGCTTTATTTCTAATGCTCATAATGAAGATGATGCTGACAAAACTATTGAATGCTATAACGATGCACTATATAAGGTGAGAGATTTATTATAACTACGTCAAGAGTTGGAACGCGAGGTAGCAGACTTGCCATCGCTCAGACACAGATTACGTTAAGCGCATTAAGAAAAACCAATCCTCTTATTAATTTTGAACCTATTACAATATCTACTAGAGGTGATATAGATAAAAGACCAATATTTACGATAGATCAAAAAGGAATTTTTGAAAAAGAGGTAAATGAAGCTGTCATTAAAGGTAGAGTTGATTTTGCTGTTCATAGCTTGAAAGATATTCCTTCTGACCTTTCTGATAAACTAACTATTGCTTCTATTCCAAAACGGGCTAAACCAAACGATGTCTTGGTAAATCAAAAAAAGACCAAACTAAGAGATCTTCCTACAGGTTCGTTAATAGGAACGAGCAGCTTAAGGAGAGCAATTCAAGTAATGCACAAGCGGTCTGACTTAAATATCAAGCCTATTCGAGGAAATGTGGAGACAAGAGTTAACAAATCAACAACAGGAGAATTTGATGCCGTAGTTCTTGCTGAAGCTGGCTTAACACGACTCGATATGAGAGGTGTTATTGCAGAAAGATTTAGTATTAAGGACTTCTTGCCGTCTCCTGGACAGGGTGCAATTGCGATTGTATGCAGGAGTGATGATCTAGAACTAATTAAAATTTTAAGAAGTGTTGAAGATCCATGCTCAAGAGCTGAAATAGATGCTGAACGTTCACTTTTGACAAAAATACAAGGCGGATGCAGATTTCCTGTAGGCACGTGTGCAATTACAAGATATGATACATCTAAAATCACACTTTATGCCACTGTATTTTCAGCTGATGGTACAGAATCGATTAAAATAAAAGAAACTGGAAGTAAAAGGGACCCGCCTAAACTTGGCATAAAGGTTGCCAATTTGCTCTTGAAGGCCGGTGCTATGAAATTGGCTGAAGGCTGGCGCGATGCTGTAGAGGCATGGAACAGTAAATGAGAAAAAAAGGTAAAGTTTTCATATGCGGTGCTGGACCTGGTGATCCAAAATTAATTACTATCAGAGCGATAGAAGCTTTAAACAATTGCGACGTGGTACTCTATGACAGACTTGTTTGTAAGGAGATTATTGATCAAATTCCTGTAAAATCTGAAAAAATTTATGTTGGTAGATCTGTAGGAGATTCCACCACACACCAGGATATTACTAATGATCTGATGGTTAAGTATGCTAAAAGTGGGAAGAGAGTTGTACGACTGAAAGGTGGTGATCCGTTTATCTTTGGAAGAGGAGCGGAAGAAGCCGAATTCTTATTTAAGCACAATATTCAGTTTGAAATAATTCCGGGAATTACATCTGCGATAGGATCAGCTGCTTATGCTGGGATTCCCTTGACACACAGACGATTCGCATCTTCTATAGCTATTGTTACCGGCCATGAAGATCCTAAAAAAAGAGAATCAACAGTAAAATGGGACACATTAGCTAAAACTGTAAATACTATAGTTATCTTGATGGGAGTAGAAAAACTTGAATACATATCGCATAAATTGATAAAAGCAGGTATGAGCAAAGAGTCAGACGTAGCAATAATTGAAAACGGAACTACTAAAAAGCAGAGAATAGTTAAGGGAAACTTATCTAATATTGTAGAAAAAGCCCAAGAAAAGGAAATGAAATCGCCTGCAATTATAATAATTGGCAAAGTGGTATCTTTACAGGAGAAGCTTGCTTGGTTCAATAAGTGATCAGCGTTGCGGCTAAGTTTGAATAGTAAGTTATTGGCAATAACAAGAAAAGGTCCTGACGCGCAAGAGTTTTCGCGGCTTGTAGTTTCAGAGGGTGGTGAGACTATTTTATTGCCCACAATTGATGTAGTACCAAAAGATCCGGAAGTTATTCTAGAATTTATTAGTATTATGAGAGAAAAAAAATATGACTATTGCGCGTTTATGAGTCGCCGAGCCGTAGATGTGTTGTTTGATCTGGCAGAGAGGGTAGGTAAAGTAGAAGAGATTATTTTTGCATTAAACTCTGCAATCATAATTGCAGTTGGACCAAAGACTAAGTCGAGTTTGATAAGTCATGGAATAGAAGCCAACATGATGCCTGAAGAGTACTCCTCCGAAGGACTTGTCTATCTTTTTTCAAAAATGGATAATGATATTGTAAAAGGAAAAAGGATCATTATTCCTAGGAGTGAGAAATCAAAAGAATTCATTCGAAAGGCTCTATCTGATCTAGGTATGACTGTAGAGGAATTATTTCTATATGATGTAAAGACTTCTAGTACAAATACCATCTGGGAGGATTTCATTGCGTTGTTGAAACAAAAAAAGGTAGATGCTATCATTTTCACAAGCACATCAACAGTTCAGTCATTCTTTGAAATTATGCATATACTCTCATATAATGCCTATTCATTACTGAGTAGTGTTAAGGCCATAATAGCCATCGGTCCCGCGACCAGTGAAGAGTTGAGAAAGAGAAAGATTAGACCATTTGAAGCCAAAGAACACACTGTAAGAGGAACATTTGAACTTGCAAAAATTTTACTGAGTGGAGAATAAGGTCAAAAGAGCTACTGTCATTCCCGCTTTTTGACATCGCTTTTAATATTTTGATACATTCTCAATGACTTATCTTAAAAATAAGAATAATCACCAGTTCTGACTCTGTCTATATCACGAAGTTGTGCTAAAGCTGCATTATCATTACAAGATGTTAAGCAACAATGAAAGCCAGCTCTTCTCTAAAAAATATATATTGTTAATGCTATCAAGAAAACTTTTGTTCTAAATGTTGTGCGAGCATTTAAGTATGATGACCAGCTGTACAAAGTTAATAATGCTTTTATTTAGTAAATGTATATCATGGAAATGGTGGGTTAGTTGATTAACCATTCCATACAAAGACTGCATTAAAGACCAAACCGAACCCAATAGTACTACTAATTTCTTTCGAGATTCAAATACAGTAGATAATGGTGGTATTAGCATCAGCAATAATAACAATAATGAAAAGACTGAATTATTTCATGGTATTGAGAATGCAACCAAAGCAGTTTTAGATTTTACATCTAATGCTGACACTGCAATAGATGCTTGTATAGATTCTACAGGACCATCTGTTATGATGGGTGTTGATGCAATAAAAAATGAGAGATTAAAAGCCAAAAAAAGAGGGGTCAATTTTAGATATATTACTGAAATAACCAAAGATAACATCTCTTATTGTAAAGAGTTATTTGAATTTGCAGAGGTTCGTCATTTAAATGGAGTTAAAGGCAATTTTGAAGTAAGCAAAAAAAATGGAGTAAAAGGAGCGAAAGGAGGAAAGGAAGAATACATAGCCACGGCAACTTTGCAAGAAGCGGAACCTATTGCTCAACTCATATACAGTAATGTTAAGGAGATTGTAGAACAGCAACAGTTTGTGTTTGATACTCTGTGGAATAAAGCAATTCCATTTCAGGTTAGATTAAAAGAAATAGAAGAAGGACTAAAACCAGAGTCCATAGAGATTATTGCTGATCCTAAAGAAGCGCTAGAGGCAGAGCATAGACTTTTGAAGTCAGCAAAAGAAGAAGTTCAGATGATATTTTCAACAGTTAATACATTTCTTTTGCAGGAAAGACAATTAGGTATTACCCAAATCCTAGGTAGTTTGTCAAAACAGGGAGTAAGAATTAGGGTTTTAACTCCTATAGATAACGATGTTAAAGAATTAATATCTAATCTAAGAAATCAACAGGAGCAAGAAGAACAACAACAACTATCATACCAAAAAAATAATGCTGACAACAATAATACTGCTAATAATAATAATAATGGTAATACCAATGCCAATTCTATTATTATGGATATACAAGATATTGCACCAAGTTCATCAATCAACGCCAAAATAATCTTAGTAGACAAGCAAGATTCATTGGCAATGGAGATAAAAGATGGCATAAAAGATACTTTGGATGATACAATAGGTCTATCAACATTATCTAATAGCAAATCAACTATAGCATCTTACTCTGCAATCTTTGAAAATCTTTCTGAACAAAATCACTTATACAAACAACTCAAAGAGGCTTATCAAAAAGTGGAGAATACAAATGCAATTCAACGAGAATTTATCAATGTAGCAGCACATGAATTGAGAACACCTATCCAGCCTATTCTAGGCTATGCAGAATTGCTATTAGAAGAGGAAACAGATGATAGGAAAAAGCAGGCACTCATGGGAATTGTTCATAACTCAGAAAGGCTTCAGAAATTAGCCTCTAATATTTTGGATATTGCAAGGATAGAAAGTAACACATTCCTGCTCAGTAAGAAACTACTAAATCTAAACTCTGCTATATCTAATATTGTAAAAGACTATGTAAAAAGACTGGAGCAGCGTAAAGCCAGGGATATAGCAGGATTAATATCAAATGTTAATGTTAATAACAATAACATTAAGAATAATGATAATCAGAATGGTGGCAAAACATTGGAAACAAAATTGTTGCTCAAATCAAACCTAAAAGAAGACATTTTTGTACAAGCTGATGAAGAACGAATAGCTCAGGTTATGTATAATATTCTTGATAATGCATTAAAGTTTAGTGACACTGACGGAAGTGTCACAGTTACATTAGAAAAGCAAGAAGCACAATCACAACAACAATTGGGAGAACAGACAGAACAAGGACAACAAGAGCAACAAGAACGTGCAATCATCACTATCAAAGACACAGGCACAGGAATACATCCTGAAATATTGCCAAGATTATTTTCAAAGTTTGCCACCAAGTCTCATAAAGGAACTGGATTAGGTCTGTATATTTCTAAGAATATAGTAGAAGCACATAGTGGAAAATTATATGCTAGTAACAATACTGATGGTAAGGGAGCTACTTTTACCATCATTCTACCATTAGTCAACAAAGAACAAAAACAAAAATAAAGATTGCAGTAAAAAGATGACAACAAATTATCACATCGCTCATATTATCTAAAATCTTTAGAGGACGGTTATAACAAATGATTCTTATCTACATTTGAGTTACAACACAACAAACAATATCAAACATGTCCAGGCATAGGATAAACCAAGTTATTTTTTCTATATTCCTTCCAACAATCAGAATGCAAAAAAGTGAGTATTTCTAAATCAGGTTCATCTATATTCCATCCACAGTATTTACAAATTCGCTCCTTCTTATTCTTCTTAGATGTGGCCTGACACTCCAGCATATTTTTATTTCATTCTATCGTATAATGTGTACTTGGCTTATTAAATATATTACTTATTTGAAGGCAGGCACAGCTGCCACAACACATTCTATTTGTAACAAATATTGCAACAAATAAAGAACCAATGAAAGGACTTTCAGGCGTTTTCTAATAACTAGATTAACTTCACTCTTTAGCATAGAGTCAATACTATTGTCAACTACCTGTATATCTAAGAGAGATGCAGTATATGAATCGTGTAATAATCAATACTGATAATGTGACATCTGGTTCGGAACTGCATAAAGAATATGGTGCAATATTATACATTAAAAATTTGTTTTTATCACATACAACATAAACTGGGTTGTCTGTGGCGGATGACAGACAAAGGAAAAAGTAAGACTATTTATCTGTAGTATTTCTCTTTATCATCTTGTTTATTATTTTGCTTCTATCGATGGCCTGTTCTTGTTCTCGGTTATTTCAAATATCTTGATGTATTCATCGGCAAATCCTTTACCTGATAGTGGCTTTATCTTTGGATATACTTTAACAACTCTACCATTTTTGTCAATTAGGAAAGTTGATCTATTGACTCCCATATGTTCTCTACCCATAAAATTCTTGACTCCATAAACTCCATATTTCTTAGATATTTCATTTTGAGTGTCAGATGCGAGTAAATAAGGAATTTTCATCTGTTGCCGAAACCTTTTATGTGCGTCATCACTGTCAGGACTTATCCCTATTATTTCTATATTAGCCTCTTTAAATTTCGCATATTCTCTTGTAAATTCTGCTGCCTCTGTGGTACAGCCCGGCGTGAAGTCTTTTGGATAAAAATAAACTACAACCTTCTGTTTGTCACGAAAATCAGATAACTTCCTAGCTTTGCCATCTAAATCTAGTACAGTGAAGTCCGGTGCCATGGAATTCTCTTCAAGTAGTTCACTAGCTTCTTCTCTGTGCTCCTTCTTATCTTCCTTACTCACGCTTTGAGTTATAAAGGAAGTAATAAAAAACTTTCCTGATAAAAAAGAAAGGGAAATATAATTAATAAATAAATAAAAAATTCATTTCGATAATGTTAATAACAAAATAGAAAAACGACGTACAAAGGCGTTCCTCATCATGAATTTTTTGCCTTTTTTTACTGCTAATTCGCACGAATGCATTAATACATGCATAATTGCATATGAAGACTAGAGAGAAGAATGCTCTAAACCCAGTCAAGCAGTCAGCCAAATACAAAAGTGTAGAAAATAAAATTATCTGAACGCGGAATAATTTGAACTTCATGTACTTCTGGTTTTTCGGTTCTTATCAAGTTATGCATAAACGACCATTCTATATCCGCATAGCTAGTGCCGTCTTTTAATTTCGTATGCTTACCTAATTGTTCTTTTGTTAAATAATTGCCATCCATCTTGACTTCTATTCGTCCTATCTTTCCGTCTGAAGTTCCAATAATTCCATGCACGCGTCTTGCAGAATTATATTTCATTATTACTGCAGAATTTTTTTCTTTAGCTCCAGGACAGAGTTTTACTCCTTCTCGTTCCCATATCCATTTTCCAGAAAGGTAAACCACATTTTCCATATGAGAGCCAGGATCAATAGCCATGTTAGGCTCATTAGGCTTCATTGTCTGATTGTTTCCAAATCGCCTAAGTCTGGAATAACCAATACAGATCTCAGGCGCTATGCCATGAAAATGCATTCCATATGTATCAAAAATTTCGTCATTTGGATTTTCACTGTCTATATCTTCATTTGGTCTGTGTCCTGTCTCCTCTAACAATTCTACCACTGCGTTTTCAAATTCTTCTATTGTACCATATCCAGCATGCTCGTAGCGAATAAAGCTGTTGTGATCAATTAAAATGTGCTTGGGCCAGTACATATTGCCATATGCTTCCCATGTCCTGTTATTGGTATCAAACGCTACTGGAATGCTGCTCACATCGTAATATGATAATGCTTTTTGAATGTTTTGGATATTGCGTGCAAATTCATATTCTGCAGAATGTGCCTGTATTACTAAAAAACTATATTTTTCGGAGTATTTTTCCTGTAAGCGTTTCATTATGGGTATAGTACGCAAGCAAAATATGCATGTGTATGTCCAACAATCTAATAGAACAATCTTACCTCTAAGGTCCTTGATAGATATGGGTTCTGAATTTGCCCACATCACAATATCTTTGAATTCGGGAGCTGGGTAAGCAGGGACAATATCCATTTTATTTTAATATCCTGTACAACGAGTTGCTACAGATCTATTATTTATATTAATTTATCACTTAGCTAATTCTTAAAAATTAAGATAAACTCTTGTTTTATCTTACCCATAGTCAATCTATATTTTCTGCGAGTAATTTCTTTTAATAATGTAAATCCAACGTCGGTAGCATCTTTTTTTATGATCTCATTTAATTTCCAGTCTCTATTATTATATACTGGATTTCCTATAATAATACAACAATACTTTTTTTTCCGTAATACTCGCTTCATTTCTGTTAATGTCGTAGACATGTCTTGAAAGAACCTCTCTGGAGTGTCTCTTCTGGCGCGCCTGCCTCCTATCAATTTATTCTCCAATTCCTGTTGGCTGAAACCTAACCACCATAGCGATAACTTTTGATATTCTGCATACGGAACAGATGCCATATATGGAGGATGGGTGCAAATGAAACTTATTGTCTCATCAGCGATGAATTTAAGATTACGGGTGTCATGATTAAATATCTTGATATTTGAATTGCTTTTTAAAACTTGATTGAATTCTTCCATGTTCGTGGCCATTTTGTTAGTCACTTGATTAAATTTTTCATATATGTTGCTCTTCTTTGGATACTGCTTATTTATCATCAGATTTCCAAAACCGCTAGTGGCATTGGAAACACTACGTAGGATGGAAGAAAATGCCACCAAAAGGAAGTCTCTTATATGATTTTCTTCTATTGAGTCAATTTTTAACTTTATTGTGAGCAGTTCATAAATAACATCTATGTTGAACCATTTTAGAATGTTGGTATGTGGTATATTGGCCCGTAAGTAATCATCACTAATGATCGATTCTGGCTTTCGAAGATTAAAAGTTGGGCTATTATAGACACCGCTACCACGTAATTTAAGAATATCTTCTTTAATTGATCTGGAGATTACCGAAATTTTTTCTAAATCAGGCTTTTGGATATTTGTAGTTTTCACTTTTGCCACTAAACATGCTAAAGGATTGATATCTACACCTATTGCATGCCTACCCAGAATCTTAGACTCAACCAAAGTTGTTCCACTCCCAAGAAAATTGTCTAATATGAGATCATTTCTTTTGGTGAGATTGGAAATCAAATAATGAGGGATCTGTGGAATGTATTTTGCAGAGTACGGATGATAGTTATGTGTAAAGTATCTTGTGTTTGCATCTTCTAATTCCCAATTCAAACTAACAAGGTAGTTGACTTTTCTTAAATCAGTTTGTAATGGGTTGCTGTTTATTCCTAATTTTAATCTCGTATTTTGCATCTGGATCTAGGCTCCTACTATTCCAATTTACTTTATTTTTTATCAGCTCAATATATTCCGGATTGATCTCATAGAGAATTGAATTTCGTTTTTGATCTCTTGCTGCTTTCATGGTGGTGCCACTACCGCCAAAAGGATCAAGGACAGTATCATTTTCGAAGGTATACAGCTTTATTAGACGTTCCGGTATCGCATATGGAAATGGTGCAGGATGTCCCTTTGTCAATGAGATTGGCATGTCCCAAACGCTCCATGCCACCTGTTTAACGAATTCTTCGGATAATCTGCTTTTGTCTGTAAGCTTTACTTGAAGACTACCATCATTTTGAAAAATAAGTATATACTCATGCATTATATTTAGATTAAAAAAGCAGGGATATGGTTCTGTTTTTAAGAATTTAGTTACTCCTCTTTGCCAGAGCCCCTGCGTACCTTTTGGTTTTACCCAGATTATTTCTTTCTTAAATGTAAAATTAAGATCTTGCATAATTTTCTGAACGTCTGCATTAATTGCTCTCATTCTATCATTGGATATAGCTGTGCCTATATTGATAGAAACGAATCTTCCTGGTTCCATTACTCTTTTTACCTCTCCAAGAACATTGTGAATTTCATCCAAATATTGTAAATATGCTTGTTTTGAATTTAGTTGACTACTATTATTGCTGCCAATTCCATACTTTTTAAGATTCCAATATGGGGGAGAAGTGACCACAAATTGAATGGAGCCACATTCAATTTCTGGCATAAAGCTTGAATCTCCTATAATTAAAGTGTGTTTAGTCAAGCTAATGTTAAGTTACATCATCTCATTTATAAAAATAAGAAAAGATTTTCTGTAAACAATGTAGTTTTTGATATTATAAAAGGAGTTTCTGAGACGTTATAAGCTTCATTGGAAAATTGTCTACTGTCTATCCTACTTATCGATTATAAAAGATAAACATATATCTGATAGCTGATAAACAGTTGACCTTATTTATAATGACAAATTCATTAGTTATTGATGATCTACAGTCTATAATCTCAAAAAACAGAGATGCAAAATATATTGAAACTCGCTATCTATCCAGAGTTACAAATGAGATAAATTTTAGTAATGGAGAGCTAGAGACAATACGCACTGTTGAAAACTCTGGATGCGGAATTCGAGTTCTAGTTGATGGTTGCTGGGGTTTTAGTAGCACAAATAATGTATCAAGTGAGGCATTAATCGACTCTGTTGCCAAAGCAATCTCTGCAGCAAGATTGCTTGCTGAAACTAAGAAGAATAAGGTGACAGGACTTGCACAATATGATATCGTTAGGGGACTTTTTAAGACAAAAGTAAACACAGATCTTGCTAGCGTTGACATCGAGGAGAAGATAAAAATTGTACAACAGGCTGAACTGCACGCTAGAAAGTATTCAGAAACTATAAAATTTGCTTCCTGTGTATATCATGAGATTTTAGACCATAAAATCATAGTTAATAGTGATGGTACAGAAGTGGAAATTTATGATTCTAAACCTGAATTTAATATTGTATCAGTAGCCCGTATGGGAACTGAAAGTGTAACTATATCAGAAGGGATCGGAATCACTGGTGGATGGCAAGATTTATTTCTAAAAAAAGACTCTCTTGAGTATGCTACTTTAGCATCTGAGAAGGCTACAAAGTTGCTTGGAGCGAAGCATGTAACCGGTGAGAAAACAACTTTGATTTTAGATCCTGGAATGGTAGGCTTGATATCGCATGAAGCTATGGGTCATATGGTAGAAGCGGATTTTGTCCTTTCAGGCTCAATAGTCAGAGACAAGATTGGACATAAAATTGCTAGTGAACTGATCACTTTGGTAGATAGTGGACAGTCAAATATCGCTGCAAATGCTGCAGGAACTATTCCCGTAGATGATGAAGGAGTCATGACTGGTAGAACTGCGATCATCGAAAATGGCATTCTAAAATCTTTTCTGCACAATCGTGAAACTGCGTTAATTTTTGACACTAAACCAACTGGGAACGCACGTGCATTTGAGTATAGCGATGATCCCCTTATTAGAATGAGAAATACCTTCATTGAACCAAGAAATGATAAATTAGATGATATCATAAGAGAGACTAGACATGGTTACTTGATAAAAGGTCCTAGAAACGGTCAAGCTGACGCCAATGGAGAATTTATGTTTGGTTCTCAAGAAGTGTATAAGATTGAAAGAGGTGAGATCCAAGAATCAATGAAAGGAGCAAGCATTTCTGGGAATGCTTTTGATGTATTACAATCAGTAGATATGGTTGGAAACGATTTTGAATATGACGTTGGAACAGGATATTGTGGAAAATTTCAACCAGCAAAAGTTGATGGTGGTGGACCTCACATTAGGTGCAACGCGATTATAGGAGGCTTGCAGTAGAGAAAATGGAAGAACGAGAAGATAATATTAATAATGACGACGCATGCCTCTCTTTTGCAGTAACTAAAGCTGAGAAGAGTGGAGCCCAATACGCAGAGGTATATGTGGTCAAAAACAGAGAATTAGAAGTTTTCGTTGAGAATAATGATCTGAAACAGTCAAAATATCACAAGAGTAGCATACTAGGGATCAGAGTACTTGTGGATGGTTCACTTGGTTTCTCATCCATAAATACTTTGGAAAGACCACATATTGAGGATGCAATTGTACGAGCAATTAAACTTGCCAAAGTAAGCCCTGCTGATAAGTTTAATTCAATGCCTAACAAATCGAAGATAAAATTACTTGATGGTATATATGATACAAAATCGGAATCATTTGGCCTGTCTGATGCAATTAAAATAGCGACAGAGATGTTAAATACCGCAAAAACCTTTGATAAGAGGGTAAGCGTAGACAGTGGTAACTTTTCAAGTTCCGTAATGTGCCATGGACTGCTGAATTCTAATGGTATAAGAGTGGCAGAGACTATTAGCTCATTTTCGTGGTCAATTATGGGAATGGCATTAAATGACAGTGACAATGAGGTATCCAACTTTGATCTACAATATGGCGGTACCCATCATATCAGGGATATCGATGTAGTTGCAACAGCTGGAGAATTTGCTAAGGTAGTTATAAACTCACTTCATGCACGAAAAATTGATAGTTTCAGAGGAAAGATGCTACTAACTCCTTTGGCTGCAACTGAATTAATACAGGATGTATTAGCATATTCTATTAATTCACATGCAGTACAGAAGAAAGCAAGTAAATTTGAAGGAAAAATTGGAAACTCTGTGACTTCGAATCTCTTGACCTTGGAAGATGACGCTACTAATGTAAGCGGCTTGGTATCTTCAAGCTTTGATAGAGAAGGGGTGCCTCATCAGCGTAATACCATAATTGAAAATGGGATTTTGAGGAGATTCCTATACAATACTTATACTGCTAATAAAGATAATACCCAAAGTACTGGTAATGCAGGAGGCTCCCCAAAGACACCACCAATTGTATCAGCAAGTAATATTATTGTCAAATCAGGAAAATCAAAATTGGAAAATTTAATTTCTGAGATCGATAGAGGTATTGTAATTAACAGATTCTCAGGAAACGTTAATCCTGTCAACGGAGATTTTTCAGGTGTTGTAAAAGGTGGGCATTATATAAGAAATGGAATTATTGAATATGCTGTAAAAGAAGTAATGGTGGCTGGCAATATATTTGACGCACTATATGATCTTATTGGGATCTCAGAGGAAAGAAAAATCCTTTCAGACTCAATTCTTCCCTACATGCTGTTTGATAATATATCCTTCACTGCAGGTTAAGTTGGTTGGTTAATTTGTTGTCTGGTTGGCTGGATGATCTAGTAGGCAAGTGAGTGTATATATTAAATGGTAGATTATGATATAGCAGTAGTAGGTGGCGGTCCTGCAGGACTCTCTGCAGCATACGCAGCTGCCAAATCTAAAGCTAAAGTGATTTTATTTGAAAAGGACGAATCAATCGCACATAATATCAGAACTAGTGGCGTGACATGGATAGAAGAAATCGAAAAACTTGGAATTACTAGACAACATTATAACCCTATAAAAAACTATTGTTTCATATCGCCATCTAATGAAGTTACCATCAGAGGGAGCACTGCCAAGTCGTGTGTACTAAACGTTAGGAGCGCATTTCAACATCTTGCATTCTTAGCGGCAGAGGCAGGTTCTGAAATTATGGTAAAGAGTAATGTCATAAATGTAGTTATGGACTCTAAGAAGAGGATTTCAGGATTAAAAGCAAGTACTCCTAAAGGAGATATGGTAATAGGTTCTAAACTTATAATAGATGCAAGTGGTTTCAATAGTTCTATTGCCCGGAGATTAGGCATAGTTAATGAATGGAAACGATACGGAGTTGGAGCTGAGTATGAGTGTTATTGTGAAAATGTTGACAGAGAAACATGGACTCTTATGGTAGGCCGAGAATATTCTGAGGCCGGTTACGCCTGGGTTTTCCCATTATCAAAAAATCGGGTGAGAATTGGAGTTGGTATAGGCAGGCCAGAATCCAAGACAGATCCATTAGAAAAATTAAATTCAATAATTGAAAAGAAATTAAATCCATTGTATAAAATGGAAAAAATTACACCAATTGAGCTTCATTATGGAGTTATTCCAAACGAAGGACTTAGAAAATCTACTGTTTTTGATGGGTTAATATTGGTTGGAGATTCCGCAGGACAGGCTAATCCTCTGGTCCTAGAAGGCATTAGGTATGCCATAGAATTTGGTAGGCTAGCTGGAGAAATTGGGGCAATGTCACTATCAGAGAATTCTGTTAAGGCATCACTCATTGAGTATGAACGGATCTGGCGAAGTAAAATAGAATCAAAAATAAATTCAGCAATTAAGGTTCAGTCAAGGTGGATTGGGCTTAGTGATGAGGCGTGGAATAAAGAGATCGAAATATTGAGAGACATGTCTGTAGAGGAGCTTTTGGACTTTATTAAAGCGGAATTTACAACTAGCAAAATGGTAAAACTTGCATTAAATCATCCTAGACTTGCTGCTAGGCAGCTGTTTGATATAGTGTTAAGACGTTGAAGCAAGATTTTTATATCTTTATATATTAGCAAGTTATGCATTGTCGGCAGGAACTATCGAGCAATTTACTCCTGTTATGTATATGCTTGGCTTTGGTGTGCTAGCAGCGGTTCCTGCTCTAATTCTATCCAGGTTAATATCGCCTCGACGCCGATATAATCCAGTTAAATTTCTGCCAATGGAATGTGGTCAAATGCCAAGTGGTGAAGGCCGTTCTCACTTTATGATGCAATATTACTCTTATATTTTGATGTTTGTCGTATTTGATGTCATGTCGATTTTTCTTTATACGTGGGCCTCATCTTTATTTTTAATTCCTAGATCTGCAACCCTGCCAATTATGGCATTCTTAGGTATAATGTTTGCTGCAATGGGCTACGCCCTATATCTATCAGGCAGGAAAGGAATTTGGTAAAAAGTAAGTCCTCCAACAAGCATTAAATACTCAAATGACGGACAAAAGGATGAGGAGAAGCAATAATGATAAAGGATCTAGTTAATCCTTCAAACTTCAATATCATGGTTAGTAAGCTTAGCGATGTATTAGTAAAAGCACTGGACAAACCCCTAGGTTATGCTATCAACTGGGGAAGAATCTGGTCTCTATGGCCTGTACATCTTGAGACTGCATGCTGTAGTGTTGAATTTGGCGCAGCATCAGGACCAAGATATGATGTTGAAAGATTTGGCATTATTGAGGCCTTCGGTTCACTAAGACAGTGTGACCTTATCGTTGTACAGGGAACTGTGAATAGAAAGATGGCTCCAAGGTTGAGAATGGTTTATGACCAAATGCCTGAGCCAAAATATGTAATTGCGATGGGTGCTTGTGCAATTACAGGTGGTTTATACGTTGACTCGTATAACGTGCTTCCTGGAGTTGATGGGATTATACCAGTAGACGTGTATGTCCCAGGATGCCCCCCTAGACCTGAAACTTTGATCCAAGGTACAATGTTACTGCAAGAAAAGATCAAAAGGTCGAAGATCAAATAAATATGACTAGTGATCCAAAAGAAAATCCCACTAATTCAATAACCCAACAACCGTCTTCCTCTTCCTCTTCTTCCTCTCAACCACCAGCAAAACCTGCTGCTCAACCACCAGCAAAACCTGAGCCAGAAGCTCCACCATTTGAAAGGGGACTTGTTTCTCAAATAATATCTCAATTTGGAAATGATAAAATTAAAGTACCCTACATTCGACCGCTGCGAATCAAAATTAGTGTAAATCCAGAGGACATAGTTGAAGTTGCAACTTTTATTCGTGATAATTTAGGATTCGATCATGCTGAGGCTGTTTCTGGTACGGATTATCCAAAAGATGACCAAATCGAAGTCATCTATCAACTAGGTTCATATTCAAGGGATGATATTGCAGGACATGTTTTTTCTCTCGCAACACGCACCAATCGTGATGATGCACGATTGCCAACATTGATTAACGTATACAAAAGTGCTGAATATCATGAAAGAGAAACGTATGAAATGCTTGGTGTGTACTTTGAAGGTCATCCTAGAAACGAACGATTTCTACTACCTGAAGACTGGGCAGATTTACCCCCGTTGAGAAAGGAGTTTAAAATCCGCGGAAGATGATATAGTAATAATAATAATAATAATGGTATTAGTATAGAAGGTGTAATAAGAGAACATATGGATGTGGCAAAAAACCTTGAACACGAGATCGATGATAATGATCCTACTAAGAAATTGGCTCTTCAGATTGTAAAAGAGTCTGAAGACGACCGTCTAATGAGGCTTAGCGTAGGCCCACAGCATCCAGGCTCTGGACATTTTAGGTTCACGGTTACGGTTGATGGTGATTATATTGTCCACTGCGATCCTGACCCTGGATATGTGCATAGAGGAGAAGAAAAAATGTGTGAATATCGTACCTTTATTCAAAACATTCCACACCTTGAACGTCCAGTAATCCATGATTCTTCCAATATCATATATTCATATAGTTTAGCAGTAGAGCAGCTAGTGGGAATTGAAGTACCACGAAGAGGTCAATTCATAAGGGCACTCGCATCTGAACTTGATCGTCAGATCTATACTTTGTACTGGCTTGCAATCTATGGAATTTTTCTTGGCCACTCCACTATGTTTATGTGGCCTACTGGAGATAGAGAATTATTCATTGATCTTATGGATGCTTTAACTGGTGCAAGAGTAACACATGCATTTAATATACCTGGCGGCGTTCGAAACGACGTGCCCAGTGGTTTTAAGGATAAATGCCTTAGAAATATTGCATATTTTGAAAAGAGATTAAAAGAATATGAGGACATATTCTACAATAACCCTCTTTTCAGACAAAGGACTGAGGGCGTGGGGATCCTTACAAAAGAAGATGCAATCAAGCTAGGAGTTACGGGATCTGTGTTACGTGCATCCGGTGTACCATATGATAT
>JBJMFM010000326.1:0-2955 GCA_045808425.1 Nitrososphaeraceae archaeon
AATATGTTCAACCTCTGCAACAACAATATCTGCCGCGGTTGCCATTGCTTTGTTGAAATTTTGCTCGGTCATCCTGTATGTTAAATTTCCTGCTGTATCTGCTTTCCATGCCCGTATAAAAGCAATGTTTGCATGCAAAGCGTTTTCAAAAACATATTTTTTGCCATCGAAAATTTTTATTTCCTTTTCCTTTGCAATCACTGTTCCCGCGGACGTTGGTGTGTAAAATCCTGCAATTCCTGCTCCTCCTGCTCGAATGGCTTCAGCCAATGTTCCTTGCGGCATCAATTCGCATTCCACAGCGCCGCTTTGTGCTGCTTTCACTGCTTGAGGGTTACTGGTAAAATAAGAACCTATCATCTTTTTTATTTGTCCATTCAACAATAATTTACCCCCGCCCAAATTTGGTTCGCCAACACCATTGCCGATGTATGTGAGGTTCTTTGTCTGTGTTTTTGCAAGTGCGTGCAACAGGTGTACCGGATTACCTGTCATTCCAAATCCTCCTCCAAAAATTGTGTCTCCATCTTTTACCAATGCTGCTGCCTTTTCTGCTGTTATTTGAGAAACTTGTTTCATGAATTGTTATGTTTAGGATATGGAGATTTATTTTGTTGCAAACTTTTGGACTACTATCATCACCTGTTGTGTCACTCACTTCAATGATGAGATTAGGCTGCACCAGTTTCTAAAATTTTTCTATGAAAAATTTTCCTGATAATATTTCCTTTTTAACATGCTCTACAACTATTCAAGTACACTTCAATCAGCAGTCATCATCCTATGTCAGGAGAGCTGCAAGGTCTTTTTCAATTAGTTTAAAAGGCACCTGTATCCTTGTAAGAAGCAGTCTTCCTTTGATATGATCTTAGGTGCTGCAGGAGTGACTTAACGGTGGGGTGCCGAAAGAACTTTGAACAGTGTATCACTTGCTATTAATTATTTTTATCAACTCATTGGAAGATGATAATTATTCCATCTTGCTGGTCAATGATATTTAGCTGCAATAATTATCATCTTATAATGAGTAGCCCGCGCGGCAGCGCTTGCGCTTTATGCCGCAATACCTGTTTCATATTTAGTTTGGTTACTCCAAACAAATCTTATTCTGCTTAACAGGTGCCTGGCTATTTTAATAATCGCTTTATTTTCGTTCATCCTTGCACAATAAGTTTTATACAACATCAGCATAGCAGGATCTTTTCTTATGATTACCCAACTGCTTTCGATAATGGCTTCACGCAGATAATTATTGCTGCGATGTGTGATTCCTGTTTTTTTGTCTTTATCTCCCGAACTATCCAGGTCGGGAACAATGCCTGCATAGGAGCAAAGGTGATCAAGTGTTTTAAAACGCCAGATATCTTGTATTTCAGTATGTATCACCATTGCATTAATCAATCCTATTGAAGGAATACTGCGCAGCCATTCCTGGATTTCTACAAACAGCTTACTGGCTGATAATTCTTTGACTTTTTTTGTGGCGGTGGTTAATAATTGCCTTGTCAACATGTATTCGTCTATAGCCAGATCCAAAGCTTGTCTTAATGCTTCGCTGCCACAATGGAGTTGCTTAAGTGACTCTATAAACTTTCTGCTCCAGTATTGCCTGGGCTTATCAATATCTGCTGCTACATCACTAAACATCAATAAACTCCATATGCGGTTTTTGCATCTTGTTTGGTCCTGCACTATACGGCTTCTTTGCCGCACCAAAGACCGCGCATGCTCCATTGCTTTTTGAGGCACATAAATAGCTTCCATATCTCCTGCTGCCAAACGTTTATATATTTTTCGAGAATCTATTTTATCGTGCTTACGCCTTTTTTCTTTATTGGATGAAGGTATATCTGCAGGATTTATCACCATGCAATCAATCCCTTCTTCTTTCAAAAAACGTTGGATGCCAAACCCACAAAAACCTGCTTCGTACGCCACCAAATGTTTTGCTCCCGGATATCTCTTTGTTAAATGTCTTATCAGCAGTTTTGTATCCGGATTCTGACTGTAATGCTCTAACTCAAATTCTTTACAGCCGGTAGTTACACGCCAACTTTTCTTGTGTACATCCAAAGCAGTATAAATTTTTTCTCCTTTAAAGTCTAACTGTTTAATTTTACTCTTCATGGTTCCTGATGTTTAAGTGTGATGAAATTTTTTGTCAACTTTAATTTACACTTATTATCAGGAACTTTTTATTTCCTCTCCACGACTCATACATTAGACCTTGTGCGTTATGAACTTTTATCGGCCTAAGGAAAATCACCGTGTGCGTCTCGTAATTCATAGCTCTATTCCATAATGTATATTTGTCGTTCTTATATTTGTGTATGATCATTCACAGGGAAGGATATCGCTTTATAAGCATTGCTGCTTTAATATTTGGTTGTTTAAATATTATTTCATTTACATTTTTGAGCGGAACCGCTCCGATGGCCGCTTACGCATTTTTTTTTATATCTCTTCTTCTTTTTATTTTTATTGTTTCTTTTTTCAGGATACCTAACCGCTCACGTACAACAAATGATAGCCAGGTAATAAGTCCGGCAGATGGCAGGGTTGTAGCAATTGAAGAAGTGATTGATATAGAGTATTTTCATGATAAACGCTTACAGATAAGCATTTTTATGAGCCCTGCAAATGTTCATGTAAATCGAAACCCCATAAGCGGAATGGTGCAATACAGCGAATACCACAAAGGGAAATATCTTGTGGCATGGCATCCCAAATCTTCAACGGAAAATGAAAGACATACTGTAGTGATCAAAAATGAAAATGGGGTTATACTGGTTAAGCAAATTGCAGGGGCAGTTGCGAAAAGAATTTGCAATTATCTTGCTGTTGGAGAAGAAGTAAAACAGGGAGATGAACTTGGTTTTATAAAATTTGGCAGTCGTGTAGATGTGCTGTTACCATTAAATGCAAAAATAAATGTGCAGCTTAAACAAAATGTAA
>JBJMFM010000327.1:0-6112 GCA_045808425.1 Nitrososphaeraceae archaeon
CAATATACTTAAGGTGCTCTCACAGTATGGGGCACCCATGGATGATATCGTCGATGAGATACTATTTGTGACTGATATGAAAACCGCCTTTGCTGCAGCAGTCAAATGCAGAAATGAATAAAGCTCAATCTATACTGATTACGTTAGAAGTGGTATTCAAAGACTTACAAAAGCTAGTTTCACATTCACAACAAGAAAAGAGCTATTTCAAAGGCTGCGAGACAAACCATTTTAGATTTGGGATATTACAGAATACAAACGAGAAGACATTAAATCAAAAGGAGATTGCTGCTTTAATCATATTATTGGCTCACCACAGATACCGATAAACAAAAGGAAATTCGTAGCTAAATCCTTATGACTAAGTACGCACTACGAAAATATGACTAGGTATTATGAAGGAACATGGCAGAGTACAGACTCAGGAATATGAGATAGCCAATATTTGGGAAGTTCTAGGAAGACGATGGTCATTATTAGTTCTAAAGAATCTTTGCAATAAAGATGTCATTCGCTTCAACGAATTAAAAAGGGCTCTGCCAGGAATAAGTAGTACTGTTTTATCAGACAGGCTATTAGAGCTCGAACGCGAAGGTCTTATCTCTAAAAAAATTTATGCTGAAATACCTCCGAAAGTAGAATATCGTATGACGCCACGAGCAAGAGAGCTAGAAACTATCATGAATGAATTGGGAAAATGGGCAAACCGCTGGAAGTCACCACAATTACAAAAAACTAAATTCCAATAATAATAGCATCGTCATGTCGTCGTCATGTTGTAATTGTCATATTAGATGAACATAAAAGCAGATTCTGAAGAGTGGCTTTAAAATTGGCTCAATAAGAATTACTAAACCTTAAAGCTAATGGCATAATTGGTACTACTAGTCTTTATTAGAGAACAGGCTTTGTCTGCCAACTAGCTACGGGTTTCAAAACTACAAGATTTCATATGCGGACGAGCCTGAACACCTATTGATTCATGAAAATGAATATTTTTGCAATGTCTTTGTTCTGAGAGAAAATCCTCAATTCTACCAAAATATTTTACTATGTTGTCATGTTTGAGCGAGTCTAGCTGTACATATTCACTTACATTTGCAGCATGTTCTGCATCATAATCAATCTCCCATAGCTCAGTTTCATTATCGTTTAAAATCACATACTCTAAACCATGTTCCTTTATTTTTTCCTTGACCATCCTATATTATTAATAATCATGCTCCACCGTCATATTATTACTTGCTGTTACAGATACGTGTCATAACATACTTCGTATTTTCAACCATAAACACTGAAAATATTAAAACTATCAAAAATTTAACGGCTAACTGTTAGTTTCTCCTCTTCTTACAGGGTCAGGACCAGTTTACCTCTTGGATGGACATCCTTTTGGTAGTCTAGTGCATCAGCCGCTTCATCTAGTGAAAATGTCTTGTCTATATTTACCCTTATATCATTATTTTGATCTACCCACTTTGCCACTTTCGTCAACCGCTCCCTATCTGCTTGTGTGAACTGAAATATGGCTTTGACGCCATGTTGATCCATTAGCTGTGGGTTTGGTTGTTCTAGCATAGAAACAATTATGCCGCTACCTTTCTTTAAGACTTTAAAAGACCTCTTGTATGTATCGCCACCTACCGTATCAAAAACTGCATCATAATCATGTATCATATGTTCGAAGTTCTGGGTCTTGTAGTCTATGACCTGGTCTGCTCCCAACTCTTGTACAAACTGCTTATCATTTGTGCTTACTGTTGTTGCTACATATGCGCCTAGATGCTTTGCAAGTTGTATGGCTATAGATCCTATTCCTCCTGCTCCACCATGAATTAGAATCCGCTGACCATTTGATAACCCAATATTTTCCATAAGTGCTCGCCAAGCACTAACGCCTACAAGCGGTAAGGCTGCCGCTTCGGCATGGCTTAGCCTCTTTGGTTTATTTGCAATACTTTCTGTCTTTGCCAAAGCCATTTCTGCAAATGCTCCTGAACCTCCGTTAACAACACCAGCCTGTCCATATACCTCATCTCCCTGGTTAAACTCTGAATTAGAGACACCTTCCCCAACTTGTTTGATAACACCAGAGAAATCCATCCCCATGGTAGATGGGAATTGAAGCTGTATCATTTGTTGCAAGCCTCCTTCACGAATCTTCCAATCTGCTGGATTTACGCTAGCTGCTTTTACGCTAACTAAAACTTTTCCAGAAGACAAACTCGGTTCAGGTGTGTTTTGGTTAATCTCAATAACTTCGCTGCTTCCGTACTTGTTAATTTGAGCAGACTTCATTGTCATATAATAAAGCATTAGATATTAAAGAATACCTGATAATGATGAAGACCTGGTAATGATACTACTGATACTGTCATTAAATGAGTATTACACCTTAACTTTGCAATTGTCTATCAATATCTTTTCATTCAATGACTTGCTGAAGCCATCCATCCAATTATACCGTCAAACCAATAAAAATAACTTCGGTTATAGACTAGCAATTAGAGAAGATACTACAGGATAGATGCTTGCCAATTACATTTGTAATATACCTATATCTACTGTAAACTCGAGTTTTTTTCCTCTATCTGTGACATCCTATTCTTTGTAATCATGACAAGGGCTATTGATACTACAGAAACTATTGCTGCTGTCAGAAATATTAAGTTGTATGCCATTGAAGTGGGGAATGCACCTGCAATTCCCTTTACAAATACCTGATTTTGCTGCATATATATTGCTGCAATAGCTGGACCGATAGAACTCCCCAGGATATTAAGAACAACCGTCATACCTAGTGATACGCCACTAAACTGCTTTGGAGTTGACTTCATCGTGATATCAAATATGCCAACCTGCGTCAATGATATACCTGCTGCTATAACTGCAAGATTCGTTGCTACCAGAAGTTGCGTTGAATGAAATATAAAAAGGCTGAAAAAACCAATAGTACTTATTATGCTTCCAGCTAGTGTGGGTTTCAGATTTCCCAACCTTGACATTATAAAACCAGAAGATGGTGCTATTATCAAGAGTATAATCATAAAAGGCAATTGAACATTTGCAGTAGTTACAGCATCTCCGCCAAATCCTACCGGTTCTGGACTTCTAACCAATATAGGTACGCTCTGATATACCATAAACATTGTAATACCTAGGATCATCATAACGATATTAGCGGGGAGGAGAATTCTATTAGTTAGTAACTTTAAATTAATCAATGGTGATGTGCTCCTTTTCTCCACAATGACAAATAAAAACAATGATACAATAGTTGCTACGGCAAAAACACCTATGATCTGTATTGAATAAGATGCTAAAGATGTAAGTGTCAGCAGAAATGAGGTTATTGCAACGGCCAGCGTTATTACACCTTTTAGATCCAATGTTGGCACCACAACAGTGGCAACAACTTTTCCGCACGCAACACAAAATTCAGTTTCGACGCCACCAGTAGTACCACTTTTTTGTGTTTGCTGCATTAATTGTCCCTTCAGTTCTTCTACCTCCTCCTCTTCTAACTTCCTATCATGAATAACTCGTCTGATTATGAACCAAAGTGCAATAGAAATAGGCACTATAGAGAAAAATGTAGCATGCCATCCAAAGTTGTTGATTATAGTACCTCCTACAGACAAGCCTACGACCGAACCGCCTGCATACATTGCACTAAATATTCCTACACCTATCGCAAGCTTTTCTGGTGGGAGTTTATCTCTTATAATACTAAAAGCTACAGGAAACATCGATACACCCACACCTTGAATTATCCTAGTAACAATCAGAAAGTATATGTTATTGGCAAATCCTCCTAGAGTAATTCCGATGATATAGACTGCCATGATAATTACTACTATTTTCTTTCTTCCATACATATCAGACAACTTGCCACCGATTGGAACCATAACAGCAGCTGAAATAAGATATGCTGTAAGTATCCAAGAAGAGGTATTGTAAGATATCTTAAAGTCTCTAATAATATCCGGAATAGCCGGCAAAAGCATAGTTTCGCCATACATAGTGACTAAGAGTGCAGAACCCAATACTATGAGAGTTATCCATGCAGAAACAGGGATCTTCACAGATGTAGTAGATGTTCTTTTACCCTTGCTATTGCCTGGAGAGGAAGGTGATGGTGATGATGAGGATGGTTCTGCCAATATATCAGATCCTGAAATACTGATATTTTTGATTAAATGTTTTTGCCTGACTACATATGAGTACTGAATTTAACATATATACATACAAACAGACACCAATTTTGATATATATGTATCATAGTTATCTCAAACTAACTAGTCAAAGTCAAATACTATTTCGAAGTCTTAGCTCTAACCTAGCAAAACCAAAACCAAATCCTATAATTACTAGATCAGTTTTGGTCTTCTTTAAAATTAATTACTTTGTGCATACCATCACAAAATGGCTTGTTGATGGATACACCACAACGGCAAAGCGTATAATGTTCTTTTGATGCTCCATCTCCGAATTGTATATTGTCTCCAATCAGATCTATACCTCCAGTAATAATATAAGGCCCATCTTTAGAAACCGTAACCATTGGCTTTCTTTCGTTTTGGTCTTTGTATTCAATGCCGTCAATAGAATAACTAAGTGCACCAGAAGGACATTTTCTTATGGTATTGATTATTTCTTCTACAGTGGCACCATCCGAGTCAATCCATGGTCTTGCATTGAGCTTGAAAACAGATGCTAAGTTATTTACGCATTCAGCAGCATGGCTGCAAATTCTTCTATTATCATGAATTGTTATTTTCTTGCCAGCATAACTTTTCCTCCTGTCTTTGATTGTCTTCTCTCCACTGCCACTACTGCTACTAGCATCGCCATTGTCGTTAGTAGTAGTAGTAGTTTTATTTTCACTTGAAAAACCAATTGTTCCATGTGTGCCATCACAAAATGGTTTATTCTTTGATGCTCCACACCTACACAATGCTACACCTACAATGGTTGAAAGTTGTTTGCCTTCTGAGCTTTGAAGATTTTCAACAATTTTTGGTTGCATATCATTTAACAGGTAGTAAGGCCCATTTGGAAGGGGTAGAATCTTTGGTTTTTCTTTTAAATGACTTTCGTCTTCTTCTTCTTTTGCTCCTCTAATACTATTACTATCTGATTCCAATGATGATGATATATTTCTTCACCTACTTAAATCAACAAATTTGTTGTTCTTCTTGCCGCAGTCATAATTTTTATCATCCACAAGTATTATTTCATAAATATCTCGTCAACATAACACCATTTCCAATTCTCGCCGGGTTCAAATGACTTGATGATAGGATGAGCTGTTGCTTTGAAGTGTTTAGTGCCATGTTTATTTTTTGAAGAATCACAGCAGCCTACATGACCACATGATAAACAAAGCCGTAAATGTACCCAATCAGATCCCATTTTGTTTTTGCTTCTGCATCAAGATTTACTTGTTTAAGATGAGTACAAGAATTTCTAGACATATATACAACAAGGGAATTTCATTATTATAAGTTCAATAGCAATCTAAATCTTATCTAGTATGTTTGATATGACCTTCTAAGCAATCGATTACTACTATGTTTAATAGGACTGAGTATTAAATAGCATAATAATAGATGAGAAGCAAAGATGCAACAGAAAAGGAAATTAAAAAATTAACTGTGCCTGTAAATATCGGTTCTGATCATATACAAGGTTCTGTTAATGCTCCACTTAATATCGTAGAATATGGTGATTATGAATGCCCCTATACTGGTATGGCTTATCCAATAGTGAAGGAAATAGTAAGGCAGTTTGGCGACAAAATATACTTTGTATTTCGCAACTTCCCGCTTAAGGATATTCATCCTCATGCTCAGAATGCAGCTGAGGCTTCAGAGGCTGCTGCAGCTCAAGATAAATTCTGGGAAATGCATGATTATTTGTTTGAACATCAAAAAGCACTAGGTAAAAGCCACTTACTGGAATATGCACAAAAAGTAGGATTAGATATTGAGAGATTCAAGAAAGATATGTCAGGACATGTTTATGCTTCTTTAATAGAAGAATCACTTAATAGTGGAATCAATAGTGGTGTTGAAGGTACTCCAACTTTCTATATCAACGGGGTGCGTTA
>JBJMFM010000328.1:0-11997 GCA_045808425.1 Nitrososphaeraceae archaeon
GAATGTTTAACGCTTGGCAGCTGCGCAATACGAATCCACATATCCTCTATAAAGTCATGGTCTACGATAAGGAAAAAATTGACAATTTTTTTGCTAGGACTTTTTTCCTCTTTTTGTTTTTCTATTAGATCTTTGACAGCCTGAAGTAGCACAATTTTTTTGAATACACCGCTATATGCGAAGAGATTCGGTTGATGTATAGAAACTAGTAACTTCGTTCTTGGGTCACTTAATAACGTAATTTTGTTACTTACACCTACACTCATTGTATCTGCATCCAAATGGAATTTTCTAATGAATTTTTGTAGCTTGATTCTATTGTTTAGGATAAAATCATTTGTGTAGGAGCTAGGGGATGCATACATATGTAACATATTATTGACTATATCTACAAAACTAGTTGGGATTGACGAAATGAACTCTGAGACTATCGGATTGTTAACTCTCTCATACTTTAAAAATGATGACTTCACATCTATAGATGACTGGCCTGAACTAGAAGAAGTGGAATGAGATGTTTGGGAATTTATAGACATAATGCTCGGCTCCGATGTGAATATGAATCAAATAGGCTCATTAGTTGAGAAAGTACCCTGATCATATGTTACGCATGCTCTATTAAAAAGTTGCTACTATTTTATAATAATTCATTTTCTACAGGATATATAATCTTAAAATTGTATATATCAATGTCTTCTGAAAAACATTTGGTCATTTTGTAATTTCTTCGTCTAATATAATTTTTAAATCAATACATAAACGGAGCTATTATTGAGATATATATCTATATATAGATATGTATATTAATTTCTCATAGTTATGTTTTAGCTAAAACGTAAACTACTGAGGATTTTTTATTTTCTTCTACTATTTTATATAATACAAAAATTCAATTTCATTGTTTGAAATATAATATTAATAAGAACGAATTGCTATAATATATAGCCTGATAGAGGAAAGTATGATGATGAACATTGAATCAATAATTATTTACTTGTTTGGAGGTCTGTCATAGTTTGACTTTTCAACATCAGCAAAAAACTGAACGATTTATAGAAATGGATAAAAAGAGATGGATGGTACGGTATTTGATCTTAGGTGGAATAGGCAGTGTACTTGCAATCAAACTTTACATGCTTTTATTTATAATAGATTTTACAGTCGGTATCTATAGTTTCTTAACAAGCTTTCTTATTTTTTATTATTTCTTTTCCGCCTTTATTAGATTTAAAGATCCTTATCTTGATGTCGAGGATATAGATCTCTCAGAGGATGACAAACCACTTGTTTCAATGATAGTGCCAGTAAAAAATGAGGAGGGCAATATCAGAAACTGTGTACAATCATGTATTAATTCGACTTACTCAAAGAAAGAGATTATCATTATCAATGATGGTAGTACAGATGGGACATCTGAGATTTTAGACGAGATACGAAGAGAAGAACCAAACATAAAAATTATTCACCTATCTAAAAGTGTGGGCAAAAAGCAAGCAATTGAAGCCGGCTGTCAGATCGCTAAGGGTGATATCTTTCTCTTTATGGATAGCGATTGTGACATACACAGTGATGCAGTTGAAAAAGCAGTAAAGATTTTCAAATCTGATAGAAGGATAGGAGCTGTAACTGGTCATGGAAGAATTAGAAATGCAGAGAAAGGCAATTTACTAGAGAAGATAGAGGATGTATGGTTCGACGGACAGTTCAGAATTCTTAAAGGAGCGGAAACATCGTTTTCATCTCTTACTTGCTGCTCAGGAGCTCTATCTATATTTAGAAGAGAAGCAGTCGCTTCCTATATACATGCATGGGCACATGACAAATTCTTAGGAATGGAGAATTTTAAATTTGCAACTGATAGACGTTTGACTGCATACGTGCTTGGAGCAAAGCCCGCCGATGTGTGGAAAAATAGCAACTTGTCAACAACTACTACTAGTGCTACTACCAATAATATTAATAATAATATTCCCGTACTTTTGCAAACAGGAAAGGATGATCTTGATACAATGAAGTCTTCTTCGGACCCTGATCTAAAGGATCCAAAGAAGAGTCCACGTGCGGCATGGAAGTTACTATATAGCCCAAGCGTAAAGGTAAATGTAGGAGTACCTACGACGATACCATCCCTTTTAAAGCAGCAAGTTCGTTGGCGAAAGAGCTTTATCAGAAGTTTATTTGCAACAGGCGGAATATTTTGGAGGCGCCCCCTAGGCTTAGCAGTAGTATATTATTTACAACTTAGTTTAAAGCTACTTCGTCCTTTTATTATAATAAAGGCACTAATATTTCTTCCACTTATGGGCGATGTTTTTACAGCTTGTATGTATCTCGTAGGAGCATTATATTCAGGTATGCTTTATGGAATAGATGTTAGACTACGACATCCTGGTTACAGATTTTGGATATATCGGCCGATCATGACATTTCTATCAACATTTGTATTAAGCTGGTTGGTAATTTATGCTGCATTAACAATTAGAAAAGAAGCATGGAGATAGATAGAAGAGAAACATGAAATTAATAAACAAATAGAGAGAAGAATTAAACGAACTAGTTAGAAATCATGAGGAATATAAGAATTAAAAATAATATGGAAAATAAAGGTAAGAAGAAGAGAAGATGGGATGCAGTCGCTATAGGAATTGGCATGATATTAGCATTCTCTATGATAATTATGAAAATTACTGGCTATTGGCCATGTCGTATTGCCAGTACACTACACATCCCTGGGAACCCTTGTGATAAATCTATCCAAGAGAATACATCTTCGATAATACATTGGATTCAGCAGCAGTTTCAGGAGAAAATCTTTCCGCATTTCTTATTACAATTTCCTCAAAGTACCTAATAACAGTAATCTCCGAAACATCTGGTAGTTGAGATATTTCTTTTCCATTGACCATATCAAGTATCATTGCAGGAAAGTTAGCTCCTGCCAAAGCTGTAAATATTGTTCCACCACCTAATCTTGGATTGACTTCTATTAGTTTAATTACACCTTCTGATGACTCTTTCATTTGGATACAGCAAGGTCCTCTTATGCCAAGATGTTCTGCAATTTTCATACAGTTTGTTTCTACGTCTGCATCTCGTATAATTTTTCCTTTGGTAGAAATACCAGCTTTTGTTTGTATCCTAATCCTAGGGACTGCCATCAATGGTTTTTTGTTTAGATCAGAAAGTACATCTATAGTGTATTCAGTTCCAGGTAAAAATTCCTGAAATATCATGCTATCAAACTTTGATGATATATACTCAAGACCAGATTCGTCGTCGATCTTCAAAACATCGCGACTTCCTTTTCCAAATTGTGGTTTTGCAATAACTGGAAATGATCTAACCTTGTCTGGGTTTGTAGTTGTAAAAGGAACTTCAAATTTATCATTAGAAGAAAGGCTTTGATAAGTTAACGTTTTGTCCCTGCATATTTCTAAAGTATTTCTATCGCTTACAACTGCATAAGCTCCAATTTCTGCCAGCCTCTGACGATTTTCACTATACGGATAAATATCAAAACCTGAAGCTGGCATTAAGACTTTAACGTTATGATTCTTTACAATTTCAAAGAGCCTGTCAATGTATGCAGAATGGTTGGCTTCAGGTAGAACTTCACTACTATCAGCCATGAAGAAACCCGCAGATAAAGTGCTAGAATCAGTAGCAATAATTTTTCCCCTAAAGTTTACCATTTTCAGTGACTTTATAGTATTTATCCCAGCAGGACCGGAAGCGCCAGGAATGACAACAGATAAAGAAGAAGATGATATTGGTAACATGGCTCTATGCAAATGACATAACCAGTGCTTGCTTCAATTAATGAGATGTCACGCATATAAAAACATTCTTCATTACCAATTGAAATCCATAATAATAATAATAATTTCCAATGTATACAGCAATTGAATATTAAAGAGGATTATCATGTGCATTGCAATTACAATGATCATTCCGCAGCTGATCTCACAATTCAGAATGTATTAAAATACGCAAAAAGAATTGGACTACAAACTCTGGCTTTTACCGAGCATGTTAGAAGGACTTCAGAGTGGATTCCAAAATATCTAGAGGAAATAGAAAGATCTAAAAAAAACTACTACGATAACGATAATTTGAAAATTATTTCTGGGTTTGAAGCAAAGATACTTGAAGATGGTTCTATTAATTGTCTCGAAGAATATAGCAGAAATCACTTTTTGATAGCTAGTTTTCATAATATTTACAATGACAAACAAGTTTGGATTAATGCACTTAAAAAAGCGATCGAAAATCCGTATGTAAATGTTATAGGTCATATTGCACCAGAGCCAACATTTACACTCCAAAGCAGTGAAGTTGATGAACTAGCTCATCTGATAGCAAAAAATAAAAAAATAGTAGAAATTAATGCAAAATATCATAGACCCCCTTCAGACTGGATACTGATCTTCAAGAAAAGAGGAGTAAAATTTCACTTGGGCAGTGATGCTCATTGTTTACATCAAATAGGCCAATTTGAGAGGGTTTCAGACCTCATATCATTAGTAGATAATGCCAGCTGATGCTTAACTTCTTTCCTGAGATTAATACATAATATACCATAATATAGTATGTATATAATAGTGACTTATATCCTAGGTTTGAATAAAACTCCTCTAGGAACAAATGGCTTATAACATGACATCCAATTCCTATTCTCCAGCAGCTCCAAATGTTGCTAATAGTTACTGCGTAACAGATTCATCATCATATAATGATGATGAAAAAATGATATATGCCGCTGCAGTTGGACTACGACCGTCATACTATAGAATGCTTAACAGCGTATTACCGCATGAAAACGCCATGACTATAGCAAAATACATTGCATCGATGAAAACAGAAGTCAATCTATCAGACCATTACAGACGAGATTTGATAGCAGTTCTCTACAAGTTATCAATTTACAATAGCAGTAGAAGTAATAAAGCTAAACCATTTAGGTTAATGACAAGACAGGACATCATTGCATTTCTCGATAGCTTTCGCAAACCTGATTCTTCAGATCCTCTGCACAAGTGGATTGGAACATATAACACATACAGAATGCATTTGCTCAGGTTCTTCAAGTGGTTATATTATCCAGATATCGAGCCAAGAGGCCTAGACCAGAAGTTGTCGATAACATCCCGCAGCTGAAGCGAAAGGAACAGTCAATCTACAAACCTACAGATCTATGGACTGTCCAAGACGACCTTTTATTTTTGAAGTACTGTCCATCAAAGAGGATAAAATGCTATCATGCTATTTCTCTCTAGAAATAAGGAGGTGATAAAATAGCAAAATGAGTAGTTTAGCATGCAGACTATGTGGAAACCCAATCAAGTTTGATGACAAATGGGTTAGTGAAAGAACAGGTAAGAAGATACCATTAGATCCAGGTACCAATGAACCCCATGATTGTCCGGTGCGGAGAGATCATCTGCAACAGCAGCAACAAGGACAGCAATTACAACAACCACAACAGCAGCAAAAAGAAAGGCGATATTATCAATGTAACAAAGGTTGCGGCCAGTAAATTTAGTGGATAATAAGATAATAAAAGATTGGTCTATACATAACAAATAGAAAATGCGGTTATGACTAATGATAATGATGCTAAGAAGGCAAGAGGTTCTGAATGCCTTGATCATAGGACGTCAAAAGAGTTACTTGATTCAGTCATTGAGTGACAATATTTCTTCTGTATCAAACAAATAAACAAACACCTTAAGTGAGCACCTTAGGTGAGTAACAATATTTCAAAAGTTATATTAGTATAGTTTTGTACATAATTTTTGCAACCAACCACAAGAAACCAATCTCAAGGAATTCTGTCCATCTAGAATAGCAAAATACCCTTATGGTTAGTTCGCTCCAAGCCCATAAGGGTTTCTTGTCATCATATTATTATCATTATAATGCTTCTTCCAAAGTTACTTTCAAGTTTTTACCTTGAATTGTTTTAAAATATTTTTGTGATACTCTAATGGAATATAGATAACCATTTTCCTTTTACTCATTGTGCTTATTCTTCCTATGAATTTTATCCGTGTCAATGCCTTTGACACAAAAGCGACGAATCATGTAGTATAGGTATAAGTCTTCATTTTTCCTAATATTTACTATGCTAACAAATAGATGATAATTTTCTTTTCATAAACATATCGGCTCTATAGTTATTATTGTATTTAGGAATATCAACAGAACCTTTCTTTAGATATAGTGTTAGGCATAAAGAAGAGTTGATAATACTTTGTATGCTCAGTAATCCTTACATATACGATTTCACATGATATATTGCATAATGATTTAAGAAAGAAAGTCAATGAACCATAGATTATTTTGATAAAATTTTCTTGGAATGAGAGTAGCTTTTATGTTCATTACCAGCTCAGAATTGTCTGTTCTAAAAATATTATACGATTAGATTGTTGATACAGATTAACATATAAGCTAATATCGAATTGAGAACCAACATGAATAACACTAAAAGAAGAAGAATACTTTCTATCACACATCAACATGATGTTGATGGTCTGTTTTGTGGTGCAATTCTGAAGAATGCATTTCCAGATACATTAGTCTTCCTTACAAATTATGGGTATGAGAATATGGGAAGAGCCGCTGATATCATAAAATTTAATGTTAGTAGGTCAAGTAAGAGCGGGACAATTGTATTTTCTGATTTGACTGTTAACAGCAATGTAGATCTTGAACCAATAGAAAAAGCTGCCATTCAATTAAAGAGCTATGGATGGACTTTGGTTTGGTTAGACCATCACACTTGGCATGAAGAAGTAAAAAGGAGAGTAGAATCGTTTGCAACTCTTATATTATCTGAAGATAAAGAGCAAAAGTGTTCTTCAGAGCTTATAGTCGAAAACTTTGGTTTGAAGAAAAGAACTGCATGTGAAAGAATGGCAAAGTTTGCACGTATTATTGACTTTAGATTACCCCCAGTCCATACCTTGCCACCACTCTCAGAGATTATTACATTTTATCGGAGCCTGCCCGATAGTTATAGGAAGTTGCAGATGATAGTAGAGAAGGCATCAAGAGGCATATTTTGGGATGAAGATTTACAACAGGAATACGAAAATCAATATATTCCCCTCAAAGAAGCTGCGATGACCTCGGCAATGAAATCGCTTTCAATACATGAAATTAACGGTTTACCTGTTGCCATAACTGAATCTCCCAGAATACTACCTAAGAGCTTGCTAAGTGAAAGAATATTTGAAGAAAAACCAAATGTAATAATTGCAGTATTATATTCCCCAAATGGGAGGATAAGTATTAGAAGAAAAGCTTACGCGGATATAAAATGTGATAAGATTGCCCAGAGGCTAAATGGTGGAGGTCACAGCTATGCTGCAGCTGGAATTATAAAGGATAGCGTAGAACAAGTTCTTACAACATCAAGAGTAGTAGAAGAATTACAAAAAATTCTAAAAGATTATAATCAGAAATAATCCTGAATTTTAATTTTTGATTTCCAATTATTTATGATGATAAACTTGATTGTCGTTGAGTGGGAATGGATAATATTTACGAAATATCAAATAAAGAAATTTATAATTTGTATAGTAAACATATATGTATTGACAAAAATTAGTATGACTGTATGTAGTTGCCGGTGCATAAAATGTAAAAGTCAAGAACTTGAAAGCTTTAAGTTCGTTGCCAGTGATGGCTTTAATGATATGCACCATACATGTCTGTCATGTGACACACATTTTAGTCATCTTGATGGAGAAACATACAACACCTGCCAAATATGCAACTACTTTAGGTAGACATGAATTAGTATTAGATAGTATGCTATAACATTATCCATCATACCCAAAGCGATGCTGATGAAAATGAGCTGTTTTATTATGCTAAGCCATATTGATTGTTTTTCATTATTTTCTATTTGATTTTTTCATATACCTCTTTAATTTTAGGTTTAGTAACTTCTATTTCTTTCTTGGTTCTAGGCATAGACGTTATGATGGGCCCGTTTCTGTCTTCTCTTATAGTAATTGATAAAATATCATTTCTTGGCTGAATATCCAAAAAAGTTCTAAAGGTAAAGATTTGGTATAACTATTCTATGTGGTCCAACTCAATGACATTGTCACCAAGACTTTTCAAAAAATTTCTTAAATCAAGCAATAAATTTCTTCTAATCCTTCTAAATAGCTTTCGAATGTAATCTATTGGGATTTACCAGAATAAAATTCAAATTTGTTCATGAGTATTCAAGTATGTAGACAGATATTTTATAGATATCTTCGATAATTCTGGAATCTGCTTCTTTATTTAAATGTTATACAATTCGTCATATACAATACAGAAAACATAAAGATTGGTGTTCATGGTTGAAAAATATAATAAACAGAATGAAAATTTTGTCATTTATAGGGATCCACTTAGATCATACTGTGTTACAAATCTCAGTACGATTACCATGGATCTTTAAGAATCGGTCACTCATAATTTGTAACATAGTATATATAACATATAATATTGATGTTGCGATTTATCAGACTGGACATTGAACGAATTTGGAAATAGGTTGATAAATGATGAGAGCTATATATTTGAGCAATGGATAGTACTCTAAAGCCAATAATCAAACTGCAACTGCTATTTATTGGAGCCAGCCTTGGAATTAGTTTATTATTGACATATTTGTTTGGATTTATAGCAGGGATTACTCTGAATATCCTAATCTTCATAGGGATTATATTCTATATTAGAAGAAGACAAATGAAGGCATTAAGGACTTTTGGATTTAGCGATGAACGAGTAGGACGAGGATATACAAACTCAGGGGTAAAACTGAAGTATATCTGCCTATCATGTAATGCTGAGTTCAATGGTTCAAAATGCCGTAAATGTGGTTCAAAGATGAAAAAGCCAATTTTCTAATTTCAGAAGTTCATTTTACTTGATAAGTTTGAAGAGATCTCTCATACATACCAAGTTTGAACTTTCTAACTATGAGAAACTGATACCCAGTAACTGAAATGAAGTATCAGCAGTATGACGAACTAAACAATACGCAGTGTTGTACAGTAAAAAGGTTACAGAGATAGATCTTGAAGTTGTACCCTTAAGTATATAAATGAAGTCAACCAAACAACTAAAATTTCAATACAATAAAAGAATGGATCATATAAAGCTGGTTGCAATGCAATGATCCTGTTTTTTACAAGTCCAATTGGCCTAGGTCATGCTAGCAGAGATATTGCAATTGCTGAAAAACTGAAGCTAGTACATAATGAAATCCTTTTTGTCAGTGGTGCATGGGCTGTCAATTTGATCTCTAAGAATGACTATTCTGCATCTAATCTTTACAAACCAATAAATTTCTATATCCACTCCGGAGAACTTAAGAAGTCTTTCATATGGCTAATAAAATATCTTTCATATTACAAAAAATGTAAATTGGCAGCAGAAGAGTTTCTTACCAAGCATGATGGTATTATAGTCAGCGATGAAGATTTCGCTTCCATTGCCATTGGCGAAAAAATGGATCGAAAGCGTATTTTAATTACAGATATAACAGAGACTCACTTCACACGCCATATTGTATCAATAGTTGAAAGAAGAATGAATAAAATAATGCAGAGGATGATAGAAAGATGCGCTTACGTCATTATCCCTGATTATGGTGATGATAGAGATAATCTCGTATATGTTGGACCGATAGTTCGAGAGGTCAGCGCTGATAGAAATGCGTTACGTAAAAAATTCGGTTTCAATAAAAAGACAATAATACTCAGCAGTGGTGGTACCGAAGCTGGAAGATACCTTATTGAAAGGTCGCTAGAAGCATATAGAAAACTCAAAGAAAAGATGGATATCGATCTTGTACTTGTGGCAGGTCCACTACAAAACTTGACATATTTGCCTGACTTTCATCATGTAGGTCTTATAAATAACTTACACGAATACATTTATGCATCAGATCTTGTAATTTCTCTTGCAGGACGCTCAACTATGGATGAATCAATTGCCTATGGCATACCAGGAATTTTTATTCCTATAAAGAATCATTTTGAACAGGAACAAGGTGCAAAGCGGCTAGGATACAAGCATGAAGATATTTTTAGGATCGAAAGTCTTATCGAGGAGAAACTAGATTCACAAAATAAAATAACACCGTACGTAAATGGCGCCGAAAAAGCTGCTAAATTAATTTTGCAATCACTTTGACCTTATTGCTATGAGCTTGGGAAGTTGGTAAACAATGCCACATTTATTCAAACGAGAAGATATATCGTTGCTGCTTGGCCAGTATTTAATGCCCCTAATAAATTGGTAGTAGATAGGCAGTAAAATATAGCCGGAAATGAAGCAAAAAGGCCATTGCAAGCAGTGAATCACATCTTTTTGTAAAGAATCCATTCTTTCTTTGACAAAACATCTCGCAAATCTTTTCAATTCATTCTTGTTTGGAAATCTGGTTGCAGATGATGTACTCATATGGAAATGACAGGTTCATATAGTATTTACATTTTAGACGAAGCCGTTGTCCTTCATGGTTGATCTGACTAAATATTTAGATGATATCAAAGGCTAGCAGTTGTTATATTAGATATGAACTAACATACATAAAGAGTTGGTAATACTTTGTATGGCTCAGTATTAATGCTGTATAACATAATGTTTGCTAATATAATATGCTTTATTGAAGCCCCACCAAAAAGAGTTTTATCTAAAAGAAAACTGCAAGAACATATTGATTATGATCACAACTGAGCTTCATTTAGTTATGAAGGTTATTATATTTAAAAATCGAGCTAGTATACACTATTGAGTAGCAAATCAGATAATTGTGCACAAAGTGAGCACGGTTTATGTAATGGGATTGAGATAGTATCAATTAACGGTTCGAAAGTAACAAAAATTTGTAGCTGTCCATGCCATAACAATATGTATAATCTCATTAAGAACACAATAGCTGTAGTTATCCAAAGTAATAGTTTATACAATGACAGTGGAGATAGTCTGTTTAAATTTTAATGTATGAATATACCTTTTTGATAATGGACAGCATGACACATAAATTAATAGAATAAATAAATCATAGTACATGTAAAATGCTGTAGGTACGCCTTTTCTAATAATCATTACATATTTGTGACAGTATCATTAGCTGATCAAATAGCACGAGGCCTAAATACCATTGTGGTAATACTGACTAAAGCGAAATGTGGGCATTTCATAGCGAACTAATGTGTGAAGCACACACTACCTATACCTAAAATATCATTCTAATTATGCATCCAACTGTAAAATATATTCCATCGATTTGTAATTGTTGGCTGTGTTTCGTCGACGTGAGGTATAACAAAATTGTTGGTAAATTTGGATAGTATAGTTGTAAGCAAAGTTGCATTAGCTATCACCCTATATTGAAATAATACGTCTAGCTTGTTCTATTGGCCCATGTAATCACTGTAAATGTAGTCACTGCTGAACCTATCATCCCAGCTATTACTGCCCCAATCACTGATTGATTCACGAAGGTTGGCATGAATTCTTTAAACCATACTGCAATACTTGGTAGGGATAAATATCCTATGAATCCTATTCCAAATCCAAGTATCCAGAATGCAAAGACTGCAATTCCCCTAGACAATTGGCCCTCCCCTTACATTGCATATTATGTTAGCAAATCGTTTGGCATCTTTAATTACTTTGTATAATTGTTCCATTACTTTAGATAATGGTATTTGATAATAAACATGATTGTCAAATATTGTAAATACAACGTAGATCATAATTGGATTTCTATATAGACTGATTCTAGTTGTTAATCGGTAAAATGGCTTTAACTACCAGCATGTCCTTACCAAATACAGGTGATGAAATGATAAAAATCGTTAATGCCACTTCAGAAATTCCCGGCATGACCAGAGAAGAGGTAGAGACATTTCTTGAAAGTAAATTGAATTTGCAATTAGCCACTATCGATCAAAAAGGAGAACCTAACATTCAGCC
>JBJMFM010000329.1:0-3073 GCA_045808425.1 Nitrososphaeraceae archaeon
CCGAAAATTAATCGCAATTACTTTTTTGGGGGCCTCGATATAGTTCCGTTTGTCTTTATTGTGAGCGGAATAGCCATAGCTTGTCTTGCGGCCTATTCACTAAATAGATCAAGACTATCTCGCCGAAGTTTGGAAGATGAAAATCGTTGAAAAAGAAAAATCAGCAAATCAATATAGATGTCCCACGAAGGCTGCTGCCAAAAAGTCCCTTTATGGCCAGCCTGGACAAGTTTCAAAATCAATTGTTAAAATTATAAAGAAAGAGTCTGAAGATCGAGATGCTAATTTCTATCCATGGTTACATCAAAGAATTAACCTATGGAGAGAAAAACAATTGCTTGACTATATGTAAGATTTTGCATATGACTATTTGTAATCATATATTAATCGCTGCTTACATCACTTTTGGAATATGGATTATATAAACAGTTAGGCGTTAGACAAAACTAGACTCAGTTTAGACAAGTTTTTGTCTATCTCTTTTTTGTTCTTGCTTCCCTTTTCATGTTCTCTATATCTTTCCCAGTTTCTCAACATACTTTTTGTATGCATCAAGATATGACTTCTTGTCTCCTATATCAATGAATCCAGATTCTATTTTGAATCCTTTTACAAATCTCTTTTTTTCAAGAGCTTTTCTTACTGCATCATCCATTCCAAAAGCACTTGATCTAGGGATAAGCTCTAAGAATTCTGGTTCTATAACATAACATCCTATGTTGATTAATCCACTGACCTCAGGCTTTTCTCTCCAGCTAATTACTCTGTTATTCTCTGGTCTATTATTAAGATCTATGAAGCCATACTTCAGTTTTGTTCTATAAGATAGTAGAGCCATTGAGATAAATGCTTTGGATTCCTCGTGTTGATCCATCATGTCTCCTAAACCGAATTCATAAATTGAATCTCCATATAGACAAACGAATGTATCATGTATCATCTTTTCTGCAGTCTTTAACTGTCCTGCTGTTGCGAGAGGTCTTTCAGATCTAGCATACTCTATCTTGATACCAAATCTGCTACCGTCCTCGAAATAATCTTCGATTGTCCTATGAAGATAGCTTACACAAAGAACGACATGGTCTATTCTTTCAGCGCTGCTTGTTTTGAGCCACTCAATTATATGCTCAAGAAGTGGTTTGTTACCTAAAGGCAACATAGGTTTGGGTATAAAGAATGTATATGGCTGTAGCCTAGTTCCTAAACCACCTGCAAGAATTACTGCTTTCATATTTAATTTTCTCCTATTCTCATCAATTCCTGTTTGCGCTATTTTATTAAAGTTGTTAAAGGAATTATGTAGAAGATGAACCGATTTGATTTAACCCATTCATAAATAATTAAGTATTCCTTTTATTCTTTCGAATACTTCACTTGGGTTCCTACCAAATATCATAATCATAGGCTCCTTTCCAACATCACCTTTGTGATAAATAATCTGAGCACTTCGGTTTTTTATTAGTGCACTCTTGATCCCCCAGTATATTGTCTTCCCTTCTTTTTTCTTTACATTTACAGGCTCACTTGTTCTATCATACTCAGAGATCTGAAATAGAGATCTGCATACTGAAAATATTTTTTCATCAAATTTAATATTCATTCCAGATCTAATTGTTGGATCTACTTTCATATATGAAAGGACAGCAGAAGAGACGTGCCTTGAAGCACCGAATTCCACGTTTGAAACAGCCCTTGCTATATCGTCTATCCTGACAATTCTGCCCTTGACTCCAGCAACATCAAGTGCGGTTTTTGCGTCAGGGAGGGCAAATACTATATTGGACTGAGTTTCAGGTATCACTTTGCTAAAATTATTCAGCACCTCTATTTTATTAACGACAAGTTGTAATTCTCGCAGGATATTATAGCGATTAGCATCATGATATATACTTGATATGGGATTCGTAACTACAAGGCCATGCCCGATTTTTAACACATTTTTAATAGCGTTATGGACATATTGATTTGCTAACCTACATGATTGTATGAGGTTGAATCCTTTTGCGATGAAAGCAGCAGCCGCCGCAGAAAAATTACAACCCGATCCGTGACTCTCCTTAACATCTATCCATGGATTTGAAAATCTGACCGATCTACCGCTGCTATCTAGAAGGAAATCTATAACCGACTTTTTTCTGCCAAAGTGACCGCCTTTTATAATTACATTTTTTGCACCGAATTTTCTAATAGTATGAGCTGCTTCGATAGCATCAACTTCAGAATCGATCTTTGTATTTGTTAATTTTCCGGCCTCCATCAGGTTTGGAGTAATTAGTGTGGAAAGAGGAATAAGCTCAGAAATGAATGATTCAATAGCATTATTAAGCAATAATTTTGCTCCACTTCCTGCTACAATAATAGGATCTAAAATCACTGGACAGCTTGAATCCCTTATCAATTTACATAGGGTCTCAATTATCTGGTTACTGTAAACCATCCCAATCTTTATGGCGTCGGGAGGGATATCTATCATAACAGAAGTAATTTGCTTTCTGATCATGTCTGGTTCGACCTCGAAGATAGCAGAAACCCCTTGGGTATTTTGTGCTGTAATTGTTGTTATAGCTGTACATCCGTAGATGCCTAATGCAGAGAATGTCTTTAAGTCTGCTTGTATCCCAGCACCTGCCCCTGAATCACTTCCTGCAATGGATAATGCTGCCTTCATCAGCTGGTGGAGTAAAGGGCAGATGCTTTATCAGTTTATCGGATTTCTGGAGATCGTTTGTAAATCCTCAATAGTGGGACAATAAGAAAAAACCATTGTAACATGTATCTTTGCAATATCTAATTTTGCATTTAAATCCGATCATATTTTAGCTTTCTGATTGCTTATAAAACGTATTTAAATCACAGTGAATATAAGTTAATACATATAATAAGATGTGAGTGAGCATTGAGTAATAATAAGGACTTCCTTTTGCAACAATTAATGTGGATTGGTATATCACTTGGCATTAGCTTGGCTATTTCATTGTTTGTTCCTTTTCCTTACTCTTTGCCAATAATAATGGGAGTATTCATAATGCTCAGTTTCTACATGAGAAAACGAGCATTACGAAGAATGGGTATA
>JBJMFM010000330.1:0-16881 GCA_045808425.1 Nitrososphaeraceae archaeon
ATGCTCTAACAAATTCATTAAAGGTCTTAAAGCCATTCATTTCTAGCTTTTTATTTAGCAGTGGAAGATCGTTTTTTCTTATTCTTGCAGATATGATAGACCAAATAGCTGCATCTGATGAGTGTTGTTTTTGCTCTTGTGATGATATGGATGATATGGCCGAAGATATAGAAGAATGCTTTTGGTTTGTCTTTTCATCATTCAAAATGAGTGTTGACCTCCATTCTTGTTAGGCGTTGTACTGCTGCTCGGGGCCCAGCCTGGTTAAGGTACGAGCTTCCCAAGCTCGGGATCGCGGTACAAATTCTTTGTAGACAAACGTACGAGCCAATGTAGACAAAAAATGCTGCTTTGTAGACAAATTTACGAGCAAAAACTGAATTTGTAGACAAATTTGTAGACAAATCTCTAAAATCAAGCACAGAAAAGTGCGAAGTGCGGGATTTGAACCCGCGATCCCGAGCTTGGGAAGCTCGTACCTTAACCGGGCTGGGCTAACTTCGCTTGAATTTCTAGATGTAAAATTTGAATAATAAGATTGTGATTCTAATTAATTGTGTACACAACAATATTAGTATAAACTGTCATGTGTGCAGGTTGCAGTGTTTGATATCAGTATTTGACATTACAATAAGCTATAAAGACTAACTATAAAGTCTAAAACAATAATACAAACAAATAAGCATTTACGTGAACATAGGCATACAATAGACATAATACATACTTTCTTTTGTACCCTAGGTTGTGCTGTTCTAATTCTGTTTGTGTTCTTCAAATCTATAAATAAATTTATTATTATTGCTTTCTGATTGTATTATATTCGTATATATAAATACTTACAAATGCATATTTTGCATGAAAAATAATGCATATTTTTTTCAAATATCATTGGCCTGAGTTACTTTTTGTTAGATGATAAGACGATAAGAAAGTTAATAGCGTCGTGGCAAACAGTATAACGCCGGTTGATAAATGTGTCGCAACAAGCAGAGCCTCTAATTTCTCATTTACAACTATCATACCTAGTAATATCTGGATTAACACGATAACACTAGCTGCAATAGCTGTCTTTCTTACATTTTTAGTATTTTTTATAGCATAGAATGCAGTGGCAAAGATCAAACATGCTGCAATAATTGCCATTGATCGATGCACATGTTCAAAAAAATATTTTGGTGGTGGAAAATTAAATCCATTGGGACAGAGCGGCCAACCAGGACATGATAGTCCTTGATGAGAAGCGGTAATGTAAATTCCAAGTAGCATGACACCATAAACTAAAGCCAGTGAAGTAAAAGAAAGCCAAATGATCATATTTGAAAGATCTTATACTATGCCACTAAAGAGAATTTTCATGGGCTAATTGTTAGCCTTAGCTTTATTATATTATTTTCTTCGCGAATCGAACTATTCATTAATTATGATCTGCTGGATGATTATGTGTATGCTATTACATTCATGCTAACCAACCAGTAGCCATGCAAGCGATTTATGTACTCACAGATCTACTATGGTTTGGCCCATACTCTTCCCATATAATGCTGTGTAGAATACAATATGTTCTGCATGACACTCTTTCATAATTCTTCTTTACTGGTCTAATCATGGTAAAAAGCCGGTATTGGTAAGAGACAATATATATATAAACACGCAAAGTACAACTGAGGAACTGTTTATTTATTGTACAAATCAAGATTATTAGACTGCAACCTCTAGCGTTTCAAGGTCTTTTTCAGTACAAAATGTTTGAGCTATGAATTACTGCTCTCATAACGCTAATAGGCATTTATGTATGTATATATATAATTATCAATGCAATATCAAACGATCCAGATATCTTATGAATAGAGGCACAAATAGAACAGTTTTCTTGAATAGTTAAAAAAGATAAGTTCTATTTTATATTAGAATGGCAAGTAGAGAAGGACCAACAATAATGTGGACTATGCTCAAAGGGAAAAAGGTAAAGAGCAATGATGGAAAAGATGTCGGTGAGATCAAGGAGGTGTCACAGAACTTTTTACGCTTGGAAAAGGGAACGGTAAAAAAGGATAAGTTTTGGATTCCGAAATACGTTGCTGATGCTTATGACGGTAAGGTATTATGGCTTTTGATAGACGAGGAAGAGATTCTCGGCAAATATCATCATGGATCAGAGCCACCAGGTGATCAATATGCGCGTGATTTCGAAGCATTCAAGACTACGCCTTATGGACAAAAAGCTACTTATAATCCGGATTCTGATCAAAACGTTAGAGTAGTCGAAGAGTACAAGAACGTTCGGGATTTAAAATAAAAGCGATACTTTGATAAATTTGCAATTTGAAGAGAAGACGGAGATATATTATAAAGTTAAATGGAGTTATGACAGAATAGACTCCAAGATGGGAATTGTATTATAGCCTTTGCAAGGGCAAGCAAATACATTAGTCGACTTGAAGAAGACAGCTATTGGATGGACAATTCCTATTTTCTCAGTCACCAATATATTCGTGCTCATTTTGATCAGGAAGATCATGTCATATGTATATTTAAATGGACTAACTCGCTTTTTCAGCATTGTTCAAAAACAATCCGGTTATACAAGAATGAATTTCCATTAGATTTTCACTCTTATTCTTTACACGAGTATCAGAGATCACAACACTCCCCAATATCAATGAAATTCCTAGGCAATAGAGCTTGCTGTTTATTTTGTTTTTATTGACTACAAGGTAAATTACTTTCAAGGGTAATCAATAATGAGATGTTTCATGTTTTGATTTTTATTGTCAATCTCTTCCTATTCATGGAGTAAATTTGGTAGAGAAGCAGAATTTATAATTACAATTTATCTCAAGCTTAGAGGATGGGATATACAACTTTCCAAAGGAAGCAGGGGACCTGCAGACATTATTGCTACTCGTAATTCAACAGTCTGGTTCATCCAGGTAAAATCAAGTAATACACTACCAAAGTTAAAGGGTTATGAGGTAAAAAGACTTAAAGAGATGGCAAGCATTTCTGGTGGGCTAGCCGTAATTGCTATTCTGCGGCCAGCCTACAGAGAAAATCTAAATAATTCACTACCCCTAGAAAGTGACGAAAAAATATATGAAGTTAACCTTGGAAGATATTCGATATTTTTTTATTCACTTGATAACTGGAAAGCAATAACGCCTAGCCAATCTTAATCATGCCCAACAATATATATTCAAATATTATTGAGCTATACTATCAGCTCTAACATTATGCATGCTGGTCCTCAACTAACTACCAAACAGCTACAATGATTATTGGAATATAATATAAAATTTCCTCTAGTATAGTTCCTCGTGGCTTGCAGAAACGTATGTGGAAGGATGTATCCCAAAAAAATATTGTTTGGTGAAATCAATTACATTGCTAGTAAGAACATATTAAGCGCTGACTACCTCTTCTCAAGCGATTTCTGAAAGTCTTGAATGAGCTCAAAATATATTACCTGTGTTGCCCTCCTTGCCACATTCAAATAGTCTTGCGAGGATAACGATTTCCAAGTACCTTGAAATTATCTGCATAGTGCTGGCAAAAAATTGTGTTTTATCTACAATATCTATTTTATTTATTTACAATTTTCTTTATGTAATGTGGTTTATCCTGTTTTCTTGTCAATCGCCTTGTAATATTGTCAAAGGAACAAAACCCTTTATACAATGACACAAGTTATACATCATGGTAACAGATAATGACCAATGATCAAGTACCAGTAGATGAGTCAGAAGAAGGAAAGCGAAAACCACAAAGAAATGAGGCTGGTAACGAAGATCCAACTGCAACACCTATTGAAGAAACAAAAAAAGAAGAATACTATGAAGAAGGAAATGGTGGAGCAACAGACTAGATAGGTCTTACTTTGATCGGTTCAGTCAGGCTAACCCCAAATTTTCGACGGCATTGCATAAGACCAAAGAAGTTTTGTCTACCTTGTGTAAGTGCCTGCCGAATGACAGTTCTATGACTAATCCACACCATCATGAAGCTTTGCAGGATATCCGTAGTAAGGGTTTAATATACCTAATAATTGCAGTGATAATGGTCAGAAGCTGAAGATGTCTTCCGTTGAAGTTATTATTAACGCCTTAGCTGAACTTGAAAAGGATATTGATAACCTCAATTTAAAAATTGAAGAAATGAGAAAGCGTATTATAATTTATTCTAACGAGCAAATTGAAAATCTAAAGCAGCAAATAATTTCTATTGCTAACGAGGAAGCAAAAAAGATCGTAGATATTGCAAAGAAAGAAGCTACAGACGAATCCTCTTTAATTGCTAAGGAAGCAGATAATAGGCTCTCAGATATTAAGAAAAATATCGATTCTTCACTTGACAGAGCAGTAGATAGTATTGTCGACATGGTTATGAGAGAAACTGGTTCTTCTTTTCAGGAACAAGTGAATAATGTTTCAAAAGTTAATGAAGTAGCATCAAAGAAAACAAGAAATAGTCTTCGAAAGGAGAGTCAAAAGAAAGACGAGTCAAATTAGAAAGCAATCAATAACATTGATGGATAACTTATTTATCTATCCTACAATCAATCAAGAATATCGTAAATTTCATCCTATTCTATCCGCTTATACTTGAAGATAAATCAAAATATATCTTCTGATGAATGCTGATATACTATGCATAATTTATGCAGCGTTCTTTGTTACTTGGATAACGATTAAAGTATTTTATGCAGTATTTGATTGATTGATTTGCATATTCGTACAATAGACCTTCTACTACCAGTTTTGAGTGGAGCTGAATGGATATTATTCAATTACATAACAAAATATATTTTTTAACTGATTATCAAATTCTTCGTTTGATTACCATAGGCTTGAAAGTTATTAAGTAAAATTTTATTAATGTCAAATTCTGACGCTATCTACATAGGCTGTTTAAAAAATTAGAAGTGGTAATCTGTTCTGATTTTATTAGACCTTATCATCTCATATTAAATATATTTATTCCATATATCAACGAGCCTTAATAGTTAATAGATATATTGCGGCAGCTCAGTCAAATGCCTTATCCTCATCTTTTACAATAAAATTGGGCTTAACTCTGAATCTTCACAGCTGCCATCCTTATAACTATTGCATACTCTTGTTATTTATATCATTGTAAAGGTGTTCGTCTATAGCCCGATTTGCAAGAAAATCAGCATATTGATTCTTCGCTCTTGGAATGTACTTGTAAATAACAGCACGAAATTGCTTTTCTAGATTCGAAATTTCTCTAAATATGATCTTTAGCTGTTTATTTCTTAACCTATATCTATTATTCCTCTGACTAACGACTAGTTTACTGTCTGATAAAACTGTAATTTCATCGTCAAATATGGATGCAATTTGTAGAGCTTTTTTCAATGCAGCATATTCTGCTTGGTTGTTAGTTTTTTCACCTATAAATTCATTATATTCTGTTATTATCAAATTATTTTTGATTATCACTACTCCTATTCCTGATGGCCCCGGATTTCCTCGACTTGCGCCATCAATATTAATAGTCAACAATAGTTTAACAAAAAATGGCATCTCCTATATTATCAGTGATAATACAAAATACAAGCTTGAACTTGCTAATCATATACACACATATCTTAGGACTGCTGGCGCTTTGACTATTTTCTAAAGATTAGTTGGCAATAAGTAAGGCGATTTGCAGAATTCACAAATTTCTGTAAATTGTGTTTTTGCTTTGTTACCACATGTACTACATATCAAAACTCTGATGCTGGGACGGAAAAAATTCAGATCTGATACCGCTTTAATTGCATTCTTTATTTCTATGGGAGAAGAACTAAAATCGCTTACATCTAGTGTTACCGATAACCCCCCGTTCAACAGCTTATCAAGTGACTTACATTCATTAATTATGTGGGCAGCTCTATTTTCTGATGATAATAAATCTTTACCTTTCAATGTCAGTCCTTGGGAATAAGCAGGTTTATCATTTTGTTGATTTGATAATAAAGAAGTCTTTCCATATTTGTCTGAATCAAGGCCTACAAATCTCTCCGCGCTGTCATCATACATCATGGCAATTCCTACATGATCTTCTCCAAGGCGTTTTCCTTGTTCTGTAACTACATCTGCAGCGGTTTTCAATACTTTTTGGAAAATCTCCGCTCCATTATTCTCACTATTATATCCCATGATATCATAGACTGATTCTTTCAATCCAGTAAGATTGATTAAAATATTAGTTGGCATAGTCTGCATAAACAGAGTATTGCTGGAGAGTGTTGGGATCATCCTCTTCCTTATAAGATCTGCAATAGTCTTCTTTCTTATCGACATTGCTGCTAATACAGGCTTTATCATAAGAGCAAGTCTTGCACGGAAATAGGTTTCGTCTTTATTGGACTGGTACGCAAGTCTTGGAAGATTAATTGATAATGATTGTAATCCCATGATGGTATTGGAACTCTTGTGGTCTATAGTTTTGCGTACACCATTGCTGCCTCTTGATCCATTTTGTGAAACTGAAATAATCCCACCAGCGAGTAATGTTGTAGCAATGTACTCTGAATGCTCATTAGGGTCAGTGCCATTTCTATTGTAACTTAATGATATCCCTATCCTCGGAATGGGTGTGGACTCTGCATATCTTCTGTAGCCATTCAATAGTGCATTGACAAGTTTACTATCAAGCTTATATGCGGGAAGGGTTAAAGTAGTAGTTGGAAGACCACGTAATGAATAGGATGGAGCTACAGAAGATCCCAAAAGTGCCCTTGCAAATTGTGATTCAACTTTAGATGGTTCTTCGGTACATTTTAGGAGCAATGGGACTATTCCGTCTAATACAATTTCTGTAGAGGCTTCCCTACTTAGAAGAGAGATTAAGATGGGCAAAACGGTCACAAAGTCATCATCATTCTTTATCACAGGCAGTCTTGAGACATTCAAAAACTTATCCTTAAGATCTAGCCCAGTATCAGCAAAGTCGGCGACATCTAGAAATATGGTATCTGGGATCAAACCCCACGTACCACTATTGGAGATATTTATTTCTCCAGCTAAGTGCATATCTGCTATATCCTTTGTAAGCGTATTGATCACAAGATATTCTGAGAATACCGAATGAGAGGCTTTTAGCAATATGCTGTCAACTCCATTCTTGGCTCTGCCTACATCATTTAGCATATCTGCAACATCTGATGCAGGTATTCCCAATCTTGCCATTTTGTTCCTATATTCCTCATGACCATGCTCGATTAGAACAGAATTAACAGTTTCTCTAATTAATGACGAAGTAAGGTACGCTGTTTGAAATTTATATATTTTGTTTTCAACTTCTTCTGTAATTTTATGTGCCTGTTCAAGTGGCATATTTGCCTCTCGGACCAACGATTGAATTATTTTCAGAGAGTTGAATTCTTCAATTGAATGTCTGCTTGTCCTAACGTACATTTTGCCACTTTCAATTATTGATCTTTCTTCTATCTGTCTTGCAAGACTTAGAACCAGCTTGCCCAGATTTGTAATTGTGTAACGACGCTCTCCCTTATTAAGTGCAACAAGCGATTGCCTAAGAAGTTTCCTTAAATGATATGCAAATTTGCCTGATTCTTTTTTGGACTTAAATCCTGCGAGAGACTTTAGTTCGGAATAAGTAAGCGGTCCTTTGGAATTCAATATACGAAGAATATCAATTCTATTAGGACTAGCCATGACAGAAAAAATCATCCTCACTCGCCTTGAGGCAGATTCTAGGACACCTCCGCGCCTAGATTCTATTCCATCTTGCCTAGGTTCTGTTTGAGACAGATAATCATTACTCAACTGTTCCATTTGACCCCATATTCAGATAAGCTGATTAAAACTACTTTGTATATATTTTTTAACTATTGATGTAGTATGCTCTATGCTACAAGCTGATTAACAGACTATCAAGTTTAACCTTCAACCATAATTCGATTGTCTATTACCTGTTCCTCTGCATCTTTATTCATTTTGGCTTCATAAATAGTAGTTGGGACTTCGGGTAGCTTTGTCTTTGCCTCGTCCTCGAGTATTCCTTCGACTTCGTTTAATACTGAAAGAGCCTCCTTATCCACAGGACTAGAAAGCGCAATTTTGTTCACCTCTGATTTGATGTTAGAATTGATTAATAGATCAGATGTCATTGTTGTCATTTCTGATAATATTTCATTCGCATTTGGAACAGCTGTTGAAATATCTTTTTGAATGCCCTTAATCATCTCAATAGTGGGATTAATGGTTTCCAAGATCGTTGCAAATTCATTAATGGTACTGAAACGAATTACCACTACCTCCAGTGCAAGGCTCGTGTTCTGAGTAGTTTTCTGAACATGTCTAATATTTGCTAGTTCATTTGCAATAGCTTTCGCACGATCATTATTGCCTGATTTTATATTTGCTGCTATTTGATACCGTAAATTCCCATCCATTGCTGTAAATTTCTTATCAAGCATCTTCAATTTGGTGAGCTGGTTATTTACCACTAGGCTAGCGTTTACAATATCATCCTTGAACTGATGTTGCTGATGATGCTTGTCCATTTCTGATGAATTTTACTTCAGCAAATGTTAAGTTTAGTGTTAAACTTGATGTACAAAAAGCTACTATAAAGCTAAGCTACAAAAATTTCACCTGTTATATATTATTCGGTAAGTGTTATTCTATAAATTTTTTGTCATCTAATAACTTTTTGTTGCCAATTTTTACCACAATACATAACAATAATAATAATTTAGTTATTCTGCGATGTAATGAAAAAGATTGCACAAACACTACCAGACATCACATTTAACATATATATACATATATATGACAAATGATTTATTGCATTACTCATATGTGAGTCAATTTTAATAGCGTCTCTCTACTGTAAGCGTAAAATCACTTGGATTCAATGTCGCTCCGCAGATATTACATCTTCCATCATTAGTGGAGCGTATAACGTCTTTAACAGACTTTATTGTGTGCATGGTAAAGAGAGTCGACTTACACTTCTTGCAGACTATCTCTACAGATGATAGGGACATACGTAAGGAAATATAACAACAACTAGAATAATAAAAATGCCCTTGATATTATTTTACAAACTATGTAATTTATGCAGAGTAACTCTAAATTAGATTTTTTGCAATGACAGACCATGCTTTGGATCGAAGCCAGCTACTTTAACCTTTGCTCCAATAGGAAGGTCTTTCGCTGACTTAACACCTGGGAGAAATCCTGATACCCTAATCCGAGCATTATCTACCTCAAAAATAACCCACGCATATGACTCTATGTCTTCGAACCCTGCTGGTGCAACAGCTTGGATTGTATAAGTTACAGTCCTGCCAGTTCCATCTAGTTCCACATATTCGAATTTATTACCAAAACAATTCTCGCAGAAGTACACTGTCTCAAGCATAAGATGTCCGCAGTTCAAGCATTTGTCGAAGAGTATCTTTCCTTTATTAGCCGACTGGATAAACTTCTCACGTCGGCTAAAATCCTCCACCTGTTGCTTTGTCTCTGACAATGCTTTTCTACTCCACCTTTCTGAAGATATGGACTGCACAGCTTGCACCAGTAGCGCCAAAGTTTTGTGTCAGAGCATGTTTTGCATCCTTAATTCCTCTCTCTCCAGCTTTGCCAGTAAATTGATCGAAGACCTCTACCACTTGACCTACGCCTGTTGCTCCGATGGGATGACCCTTAGATTTTAATCCGCCGGAAGGGTTGATTGGAATCTCACCATTTCTGGAGGTTGCGCCTTCTCTTATTGCATGGGCAGCAGTTCCTTTTGGAAAGAAACCTAGATCTTCGATATCAATTATTTCGGCTATGGTAAAGCAGTCATGGACTTCGGCAAAATCAATATCTTTTGGAGTAATATTAGCCATTTTGTATGCTTGCTTAGCAGCATCCACTGTACTTGGAATAGTAGTAATATCTTTGCGCGCCTGAACAGAGGCTGGTGAGGCTCCTCTGCCTGAACCGATAATTTCTACATAAGGCCTTCCACTATTCTTGGCAAATTCTTCATTACAGAGTATGACAGCAGATGCTCCATCTGAAAACGGACAGCAGTCGTACAGTTTTAAAGGCAAAGCCACAACTGGTGATTTTAATACATCCTCAATTGTAATCCTTTTTCGAACATGAGCTTTTGGATTGAGGAGTCCATTTTCATGATTCTTTACCGCAACACGAGCAAGATCTTCCTCACTAGTCTTATATCTAGTCATATATGCTCTGGCTATTGAAGCAAACAGCCCTGGAAATGATGCACCATTTCCTCCTTCATAGAAGAAATCAGAACAATAAGAAAATAATGTAGTGCTCTGGGTGGTTCCGGTATGTGTAATTTTTTCAACACCTAGTGCCAGAACACAATCATAAAATCCTGCTGCTATATTGGCATATGCTTCTCTAAGCATTATAGATCCGGAGCCACATGCAGATTCAATTGTGAGACCCGGTACCTGGGGAATTCCAAGGTTACTCAATATAACAGGCGCCATATGAACTTGCTTATCAGCAACTCCAAAGACATTTGAAATGTAGCCTGCCTGAATATCCCTAGGTGTAATCCCTGCCGAATTGATAGCATCTTTTGATGCATTTAATGCAATTTCAATAATGCTTTCGTCTAATTTGCCATATTTAGTGCTGCCTGCACCGAGGACACAGACATTATTATTTGCCATTTGATAATGAAAAGTGCTTTTTGTGTTATTAAAAGTTTAGATCTATATTGACTAATTTGTGATTCCTGAATGAAAGTCTTATGAATACACTCCAAATCTCTCATCATCAACTCGACTAATCAACGAATAGTTAGATTATTGTCTTTATGCCTTTATATTAGATGCTAATAATAGTACAGATAGCATAACTAATAATAGAAAGGAGATAGTAGATGTTTATAGAACGCTGATAAAGGAGTTCCCTAAAATAGATGATCTCTTATCAAGTTTTCCAAGGCGACTGTTTTGAAGTTTTAAAATATATGTCTAGTAATTTGAGTGAGCTAAGAAAATACAGGCTTATAGTTACTTCTCCTCCATATTACAGATACAGACACTACGGAAGAGATCTAGGAGAAATCGGTCAAGAGCCAACTGATGACATGTTTATTGAAAAATTAGCTGATATTTTTACAGTATGTAGAAATTTATTAACAGAAGATGGCAGCCTATGGATAGTAATAGGCGATAGCAGACATAACTATAAAAAACTTTTGATACCCCATAGACTCGCTCTTAAATTAGTTGAGAGAGGTTACAGTATTAGAGAGGACATAATATGGTTTAAGAAAAATAATGTTTCAACTAGTTCCAAAGATAATTTTGCACAAGCATATGAAATAATACTGTTTCTGTCAAAGAACGAGAAGAGTTTTACTAATATAGATAGTATAAGAGTGAGAGGCAATGAGGTAAGAGAAGGGAGAAACAAAATACCTCCTCAACATATGATACAATATAAACCACTAAATCGAGGCAAGGATGAGATTGAAAGGATTAAAGAGCTTATTCACAATGCAAAACCAGACACATCATTCGAAGAACTTCCAACAACAAGTAAAATAGCTCGTGCTTATGGATATGATCCTGATAAATATTGCCCTACGTGTTACCGCAAATTCAAGCGTCATGCTACACGTAAAAGAATAGGAGATCATAGACATTATCCAATATTTGCCGTATGCAACCCAAATGGTAAAAATCCTGGAAATGTTTGGGAAATTTCTACAAAAGCACATCATGGAAACGAACATTTTGCAATATATCCTGAAGATCTAATCGCTAGAATAGTTAAGTTTGCCACCGAAAAAGGGGACTGGGTTTTAGATCCTTTCACAGGAAGAGGAACGACAGGTATTGTCTGTGCATGTCTTGAAAGGAATTTTACTGGAATCGATCTGTATGAAAAGAATGTTACAAAAGCAAGAGAAAATATTGAACATACAATTGAGGGCAAAATAAAATTAGTCTAAATTAGATAGCAAAATATGATACATCAATCAGTTACAGTTAGTTTTACTGTACGCATATTCAATACAGTAATAATAATACAAACAGAATTGTGTTGCTGTATATATAGAAGAATCAGAAAATAATTAATTAATTAATTCCGGATGTTATGTTATATACATCAGTTCGTCGATTTTTCAAAAGTGGAAGGGATTCTCTAGCCTTTTGAATCCTAGATTTATCAATTTCAATAACTTCCATCCCCTCTCTATTTCCCATATCTAGCATAACTATACCAAATGGATCAACAACCATACTTCTGCCAGAAAAAACGTGACCAACTTGATCTGGCGCTACTACATATGATCCATTTTCAATCGCTCTTGCTTTGAGTATTGTTTGCCAGTGTTCTTCTTTCATAATTCCATGAACCCATGCGGAAGGTACAACTAAAATATCTGCACCATTGATCGCCAAAATTCTAGATAATTCAGGAAAACGTATATCATAGCAGATCATCAGGCCTATATTTCCAGCAGACATCTTTACAGGCTTTTCAATAGAATTACCTGCCATCAATTTAGCAGATTCTTTGAAACCAAGTGCATCATATAGATGCAATTTCCGGTAAACTGAATATATTGCACCGTTACTGTTTATAACTACCGCTGTATCATATACACGATTGTCAAACTGATTGATAGTAGTCCTACTATTTTTTGTATTTTTCTCATAGAGTGTTGCTATAATATTGATTCTGTTTCGTCGAGCAGCTTCACCTAATGTTAGCACAAAATTACTGTCATCCATTGTCTCAGCTATTTTTGTAAGACCTTTTAGAGACTGGCTTCTAGGTGAGAATGCCATTTGAAATTCAGGAAAGCATATTAAACTTGCCTTCTTTTTTGCAGCCTCTTTGACAAAATCTAATGACAATTTCAGGTTTTCATCTTTATCTTCTGATGACTTCATCTGCACTAATGCAACAAGTGAGGAGGCTTTTCGCATTTTTCTATCAGTGGTAGGTCATTAGTCAATCAATAAAATTCTTTTCTAAGATTGTTGATGTCATTGTAAATGACCTTTTGTATGAATTAAGCAATTCATTCCATATGTTGATCTGTTTAGTGTCAATATTTAAAATGATATAAAAAAAACCATTTGATTGCTCAATTAATAATTATCAATCCATCCATATTTCCACTTGTGTGTATCCATGTCGTTTAGAAAGGAAACTAGAATATCCTCAAGCACTGTTAAAGCCTTCTGTCCTTTCCTAATAGTCGCCTTTCTTGGTGCTCCTGTTGCTCCTGTTTTTGTTAGTTCATTGAATTTCCAATATATCCTAATGTTATGTGGTAAATTTGGAATTATCTTCTTTGGTGCATGACTCATGTCTACTAAATCAGGTCGGACTGCAAGCATTGCTGAAGTCTCTGCTTCACCACCATGTCCAAGTCCATTCCATACATCAAAAAGGTTCTCTGTAATTTCACCAATTAGCATCCACCATGCTTCCAGACAGGCAATCACTACCTGGGGATATTGATTCTTTATTGCTCTAGCAGCTGCTTCGATAGGAGCAATATTTCCATCATGACCGTTTATCACAAGGATCTTTTTTATATTATTTTTAACTAGGCTTGTAAGAAGGTTTTCAATAACACTGATCATTGTTTTGTAGTCTAAACTTATAGTCATCTGAAAATCAATATGATGTAAACTAACTCCATAGGATAGGGCAGGTAATATCACTATGTTCTTATTTCTTGACTTTCTAGCAACTCTTTTTGCCAATTCCATGGGGACAAGGACATCTGAGCCAAATGGCATATGATCGCCATGATTTTCACATGCACCAAAAACCAATATAGCAACCGTATTCCTACTTAAATTTTTCCTTACTTGTAGCGCATTCATTTCTTCAAGCATACCCTGCAAATTGACTAGAACACCAGTTAGTTAACACAGATACTAGTTTATTAGGTAGACTAAAATACAGATGCTTAAAATAACTAAGATACCTTTTTTCAAAAAATTGCCTGAGCATATTTACACGTTATAATTTCAAATAGCTTGAAGTACTTTTGACTAAAGAAATATGGTAAGGTTTATTATTATTATTACTATTATTCTATCATTTATTATAGAGCCTATAAATTTATTCCCATAAATTTTAATGCATTCATTGATGCTAGTGTTATTACAACACAGATCATCGGTTTCCAAGGTATAGCAGGTAATTTTGGAGCATTGAGTTTAATCTGGTGGTTGTCGATGATGTTAGTGATGTAATCTCTGACTTTTGCGTTCCATATTCGATATTCTATACTGTGTTTTTTCAATATAGATTCTATTTCATATATGACTGGAGCTCTTACTGAACGAATATGTTGAATGTACTTTCTGGATATTTCTACTTCCGCTTGAATTGCAATCAAACCTTGTTGCATGTCCAATAACCTAACGTGCATCTCCCAAGGCTTGCTTAGCTTCTTTGTAAATCCACTGCCTATCTGAGCACGTTTTTTATTCTCTAATTTAACTCGTCTGAAACCTTCTGAAATTAACGTAGTAATTATTTCGTCTCTCTTTATTTTAACCATTAAGCTCAAATGGTCAAGTTCGATCTCTTCACGGCGGATAAAATCTTGCAAACCTTTTAGTACGTTTATGCGTCTAGGATAGCTTGTCAGGAATTCAGGCATCTATTATAGCAATAATGCTTCATAACATGGAATATTAAAATGCTGTGTCATGAAAATCTTTTCAGATAGAAAAAAATATTTCAATTTTGTAATCCTCTAATATAGATATCCTGTGTGGGATCTACTACCATATCGCATGAAGTGAGTTTTCTACTCGTAGCAATTACTTTTGTACCTCGTATAACAGCAGCCGGTGTTGACTCGTCGCTTTCACCCATCACCGCCACAGCCATAGATGCCAAGCTATCTGCTACTGCGATAAATGTAACTTTCAAAACATTTCCAAATAGATCCTTTTTTCCTCTTTTATCTTCTACAGGTTCAAATCCTGCATTAGCTATTGCTATACCAATAGTACCAATCCTTGTAGGCATTAAGCGGCTATCTGCAATAACAACACCAACTTTTATGCCTAAGTTAACGATGAACTTACGTCTTAACTTCTCTGCAGATTTAAACGGTGCACGTGGATACAATATCGCATATCCTAAAGGCACGTTTGACCTATCAATACCTGCATTAGGAGCCATCATTCCATCTTTGATTGCAAGTAAGAAACCTGGAACTCCTTTGTAAATATAATCAGACTCTCGTAATGTTAGCTCTGCTAGCTTTGAATTCATGTGATATTTAATGGCAAGATCTCTTGCCATTTTGCTAGCCTTTATTTTATCGAGATTCACAACCGAACCCTCACTCATAGAGACATATTTGCTTGATAATACAACAATATCATTTTCATGGAATTTAAGACCAGAGAGAATTAAACTTTCAAAAAGATCGAATTTGCCTTTTTTTACAGTAATAGATACTGGCAGAATTTCCATTTGACTGTATTATTCTATATAATGTGAATAATAACCATACCTTTGTGGAATTTTTCTCAATGCAAAAAGTTTTAATCCGTCATCAAACAGGGAGAGGGTGTTGTAGATAATGGTGAATTCAATTTGGGAATGACAATTACCGAGAAAATACTTGCTCGGGCATCTGACAAATCCAGCGTTGTGCCCGGAGAAGCAGTGTTTGCAAAAATAGATAAAGTAATGATGCATGATGTTTCTGGACCAGGAGTTATCAAGGTATTTAGTGAGTGGGAAAGAAAAGGTAAAAAACTTGAGCGTATATGGGATCCGGACAAGGTCTGGATAACAGAAGATCATTTTGTTCCGGCTGCAGATAAAGTTTCAGCAGATAACATAATTGCATTGTCTAACTGGACAATGAAATTTGGTGTAAAAAAACATTTCAAGTATGGCTTGGGGCAGTATGGTATCTGCCATACATTATCACATGAGGAAGCATTAGTACTTCCAGGTGAGGTCTATGTAGGGGGCGATTCCCATACTAATACTACAGGAGCAATGGGCGCATTTGCTGCTGGACTCGGTCACACAGATATTGCATATATTCTTATGAATGGTAAGATTTGGTTTAGAGTGCCTGAGACGATAATGTTCAACATAATTGGAAAAAAACCAGACTATATAATGGCTAAAGACATAATATTGAAAATTATAGGCGACTTAGGAACTGATGGCGCAAACTACAAGTCCATGCAGTTTTCTGGAGATATAATAAAGCAACTTGAAATGGATGAGCGTCTAACACTTACCAATATGACTACTGAGGCTGGAGCAAAGAATGGAATTATTGAGCCAGATGCCATAACCGATGAATACCTGCGCAAGAGAACCAACGCTGAATATTCTCCTGTGATAGGGGATATTGATGCGGAGTTTTCTGAATTACATACTTATGAAATTGACAAGTTAGAACCAATTGTAGCAAAGCCTTTCTCTCCGGGAAATATTACAGCTGCAAGAGAATTGCAAGGAATAGAAATAGACAAAGCGTATATTGGTTCGTGTACAGGGGCAAAACTTTATGATCTACGTTCAGCTGCTAAATTATTAAAAGGCAAAAAGGTAAAGACAAGGACAGAGGTTTTACCAGCTGCTCAATCAATATACATGCAGGCCATAAACGAAGGTCTGATAAGCATATTCCTAGACGCTGGTGCAGTAGTTGGGCCACCTACCTGCGGTGCATGTTGTGGGGCTCATATGGGCGTTCTAGGCAAAGATGAAATATGCGTTAGTACCACTAACAGGAACTTTCCTGGCAGAATGGGAAGCATCGAATCAAAAACGTACCTGGCATCACCAATCGTAGTTGCTGCATCTGCCGTGACAGGAAAAATTACAGATCCAAGAGATCTGA
>JBJMFM010000331.1:0-4927 GCA_045808425.1 Nitrososphaeraceae archaeon
CCTGGTAGTTCCGCAACAAACAATCCCAATAGGGAAGAAACCTGTACTGCTAAAAACTCTGGACTGCAAAAGAAACAGTGTTAGGTATACGTATCTATAATAAACCTATACCAACCTTTTTTTCTGTGCAAGCTTAACCAACCAGTGGTAACGATAATATCTTTTTTCATATAAGGTCTGGATTAATAGCCTCTTAACTTACTCAGTAGTCTTGTTGCATTCTTTTCTTCTGCGACCTTGAGCTCCTTGTCTGATGCGTCTGGCTTTAAGCCTAATTCCTTTATCCTTTTCATTCTGTGCCGTTGATCAATCATATCATCGGTTTCAGTGAATTTGTATTGCTTACAATACTTATCTGGTATACCATAAGCTAGCTAAATACTTATGACGTACCAAATCACTGTGCAACAAAATAATTATAAAATTAATTTATTGACATTGATGCGGTTGTCATGTATCTTTGTCCAATGGAATAAATTTGCCGCTTTGGCTCTTGCTGTGATTTGCATCGAAAATAGATTTCCTGGCCGCAGCCTTTGCTACATTGATAATATCGCTTTCTTGTTGGTGCTGTTGTTGATGTGATTGCTGCGATTGCTGTTGTTGTAGCTCTTGTGGTTGCTGCTGTAATTGTTGACTACTCCTCCATACAGGACAATCACGTGGCTCGTTAGTCTCTATATCTTGGTATCTTCTTACCTGTTTTCTGACTAACATGTTTGTCGCTAAACTTGGATTCTGATAATCCGGTACCGTTACAAATTCTGATACTCTATTAATTTAGTAATTAGAGAAACTAGCACACGACCATGCGATAGAATTCTGATTTGTAAAACCTGTGCCGATATCTATCTGTGTTCCTATCGTACTGTCTAGCTCAAATGTTCCATTTTCCTGTGGCGAAACTATAGTGGTTATTCCCCTATCTTATTTGCATATTTTTTTACTTGCCATCTACTTTTATCATCATTCTGATGATGTATATGCATAGTCCAGTCTAGTCGATTTCTTGACAACAGGAAAGAGAGCGACATATCTATTTCTTGCAGTACCAAAACACGATTTCTAGATAACAAGGCTAATAATACAAAGACGACATCATACGGTTGAGTGATGTCTACTCATAACAACAAATTGCAAAAGCTATGCGATGCCATATTTGCGCTCAACCCCAATATACGCTTCGCTGGTGTCGTGAATAAAATGGGAACACTAGTAGCAGGAGGAATGGGGCAGAATGTAAAATCCATGGAAGATAAAGGAGATTCTTCAAAACTGTATTTAGAATCTACTATTAGAAGCGAAATGCGTAAAGATTTTGATAAAGAGTTTGGTAAAACCATCTATAGTTTCTCAGAAAGAGAAAAAATAAAGGTTGCATCGTTTCCATTACACAATGATAATCTTTTACGGGTTTCTATAGAAAAGCAAGAACAATCCCATGAAAAAATAATTGAAAATATCCTAAAGATTATCAGTGAACTTACAGCCCAAGATATTTCTTGAACTTACTTTTGTTCTTACATAATTTATTTCTCTTATACTGCTAAGACGATTTTACCTCTTGGATGTACATCTTTTTTAAGCAAAGCCAGGCCATATACCTGAGCATAAATTCAAAAATGCCTAATCCAGTTGCTTTCTTTATCCAGAGGTGTTTGTTAAAAGTAGAGTTATCATTTTGAGTAACTAGAGTCAAATATTATTTTCTCATAATCATACATGGCTTATTAGCACCATTTTTCTGTGGTAAACCAATAATATGATTAAAACAGCAATCTCCTTTTGTTATTATATCTTCTAATTTGTGCTGCTGTTTATCCCATATCCAAAATGGTTTGCTCTGTAATCCTCCGAATAGTTTGGATTGTTGCTGTACTCCTAAGCTAACTCTCTTCTTTAGATCTTTGAAGGTCAATCAGTGTTATGTACAATTAATGAATATCATAGCTTTAGCTTTTGTGTTTCCGTGCGTAAAGGAGTAATCTTGTAATATTATTGATAAAACAACACTTCTTCCTTCTATTCCAAAGCTGTAGGATGGCTCTTGCGTTTTCAATTTTATTATTTACTTATTTATATATATTAACTAGCAAATTAGATAAAAGATAAATGAAGAAAACGACAACATCATCCTCTTCTTCTTCTATTGAATATCCCCCAGGCCCTCATTCAATTTTGCCTAACAAGTTACTTCGTGAATTCATACATAATCCTATCAAAACGTTGATGGATATTGCATATACTTATGGCGATATTTCTCATTTTAAGTTTGGAAGACAACACGTCTATTTAATTAATAATCCTCATGATATAGAGGACATATTAATTAGAAATCATAAAAACTTTATAAAAAGCAGAGGCTTACAGGTTTCAAAGCGCTTATTGGGAGAAGGGCTGGTTACTAGCGAAGGAGAATACCATGATAGACAAAGAAGAATAATACAACCCGCATTTCATCCTACTTTTATAAACAAATATGCAGATATAATGATAGCCTACGCTATGAATATGTGCCAGCGATGGCAGGACGGTATGACAGTTGACATTCATAAAGAAATGATGCATACAACATTAGAAATTATTAGTAAGGCAGTATTGGGTTCAGAGGTTAAATTAGAAAAGGATGATGAAGTTGGAAATGCGCTTATGATTTGTATGGAATACTTTAACCGTCTCCAAATGCCATTTGGTGAATTAATCGAAAAAGTACCTATATTGCCTGTTAATAAGGGCTACAAGCGTGCTAAAAAAATATTGGATTCCATAGTATACAATATGATAAAGGAACATCGAGATAATGAGCTAAAAGGCGTACAACAAGGAGATTTGCTATATACTCTACTTCAAGCACAAGATGAAGAAGCAAGAATCGGACGTATGAATGACACGCAGCTAAGAGATGAAGTTATGACAATATTTCTAGCAGGTCATGAAACAACAGCCAATGCACTCGCATGGACACTTTATTTATTGTCGCAGCATCCAACTGTAGCAGATAAATTGTATGAGGAACTATATTCTGTACTTGGCAATAACAATAAAGACAACAGCAGTAGCAGTAAAAGAGTTCCAACCATTGAAGACGTACCAAAATTAGAATATACTGAAAAGGTCTTTAGAGAATCCATGCGTCTTTATCCACCGGCATGGACGATAGGTCGTCAAGCTATAAATGACTACAAGGTTGATAAATATGTCATGCCTGCAGGTTCGATTATTTTAATGAGCCAATATGTAATGCATCATAATCCTATGTACTATACTGACCCTGACCTATTTTATCCTGATCGCTGGAACAAAGAGGTAAAGTCTCATCTTCCTAGGTTTAGTTACTTTCCTTTTGGAGGTGGTATCAGAGGATGCATAGGCGAGCCATTTTCATGGATGGAATGAATACTTCTTATAGATACGATATGCAATCGATGGAAAATGCATCACGATACAAATTATAAAGTTGAATTAAAGCCACTTATTACATTACGGCCTAAATATGGCATGCACATGAAGCTAGAAGTTAGAAAATAAAAAATGAAAGATACGTTGCGATATATCGGGCCAATTCAAAAAAAATTTCATCGTCAAATTAAGCAGTAGTCTTTACTTCTGTAATCCATTCGCACTTAAAGCCATATTTATTATGATGATCTTCTGTTGCTCGTTTATTTGGTGCTTCAAGAAGGCAGTAAAATCGGTCTGCCTCATAGTTATACATTAAATTAATAGGTTTAACTTGAAATTCATCTATTGGTGCATTTTGTAACTTTCTTAGCGTATCTTCATCCAATCCTTTTAAGGATGAACATCAAGAAATTTAGGCATGTATGTATCGCTTTATTTATAGCATTTTTATTTAAACTTGTTCTCATAGTTCACGAATTGACAAATATCTTACCTATCAAAAAAGACTTCGTTCAGTATAACATTATTTATTATTTCTCATTTTTATTTAACTACAACCTGTCCTGTCATCCATGGATGAAGAATACAGATGTAGTCATATGTTCCTGGCTTTTGGAAAGTGACGGTAAATGTATTTCCAGACCCTGGGTATAATTGTTCTTGTCCTTTAGGAAGAATCCATCCTGAATTTACATATTTATCACTCCCACTGAAAGTATATTTTGCGTTTGGTGATGCAAACATTTTCACATTTCCTTGTGAATCAATAACGGTTGGAGTATATGATCTTGCATTAAGAGCTATTACAATACTTTTGCCAGGCATCATAACTGGCTGATTGTTAGAACCAGGGGGTATAGGTGTAAATTGTGTTGAATTTGGAATAGCCAATGGAGAAACTACTCCTGTCATAGTTTTGTTATCTAATACAAAAGTAACTGTGTGTGGTTCTCCTACTGTTGTTGGATTAGTCCATGTTATAGACTGGCCTGTGTTGATTTCCACCTTTTGTGGGATGAATTGAGTCAAGGGAGCTGTTGCATTTCCCCCTCCTGCTTGAACTTCGATCATTTGCTGCGCTTCTGCAGTAGAAACAGATGCTATTGTACTGTAAGGAGCAGCAGCAGTTATTGCTGCTATACCAACTAGTAGTGCAACTACCATAGTTGTAGCTGCAATAATGAAATTGAAACTTCTAGGTCCTTTAAATGGCATTCCCGTGATTATAGATATCAAGTTTATAAAGATTCTCGTTAATATCAACTACTCCACTACGTTAGCTTTTAGAAAACGCTGTTTGTTATCACTTCTGCTTGCCTTTTATTTTCTTGAAGGCCTAGGTTGTTATATGTTTCATTAGATCTTTCTGTTACGAACCTAATAGCATCATCAACAACTGTAGCGTTAGTAAGCAAATCAAGTTTCATACAATAACACTCTTTAGCTAATGACAATGCCTGTATCTTTTCTCTTTTCTGTATTATGTGCTGTATTCCATGTTTCTCTTAGTATTGCAGTCAATCCA
>JBJMFM010000332.1:0-4326 GCA_045808425.1 Nitrososphaeraceae archaeon
ACAGATAGTGTGTTGGAAAACGGATTAGTGATATAAATCATGTTTGTAACCGGATTAACAGTAATACCTAGCGGACTATTATTTACATCGATACCAAGTCTTCCGACGGATCGAGATGATATTACATCTGAATTGCTTCCTAAGGCTATGCCATTTGTCATTTGTAGAGCGGCTAAATATATCAAAACAAATGTGAACACATGGCAACACAAACTTGGCAAGATCTATGATGTGGATGTAGAAGTGCAGCTGGTGACACACATGACGCATATGACACATGTAGGGCTAGACAAGCATCTGCAAGAACAACCAGAAGGCAAAGAAAGTGTTGATTCTCAGCACGAAAATACAAATATTTCTAATAAAAAACCAGAGGATAAAGAAAAAATTACATCTCAAGATGATAGAAAAGACGGTCAATCCTCTATAGATGTGTCACAAGCGTCACATGTGTCACCAATAGCAACAGCAGAACAATTTCAATGCTATTACTGTGACAGCTTTAAGACAAATAGCAATGACGACTATGAAGGTCATACAGTAATGAAACCAAGGTCATCCATGCTATTCCTCAAGAGCAGACTTAGAAAAGCTTGGACTAAAAGCACAGGGAAAGAGCTGGGAAATATAACTATGGCCTGAGCAAATTAGCCTGATTTCTGCTTAGTTGACCATCTAATTCCAGTTGATTCACTTCATCTATGAAACCCTAAAGATGACATCTTTACAGATTCTGTTAACTTGTATGATCCTAGCAAATCATGTGGACGAAAGCTGGAGTTGTCCTGCTGTATTTGTGAGTGTAGATTCTGCATTTTGTGAAGCAATTTGAAGTTTATCCCAATTTAAATTCACAAGTGGCCGGTTAGAGCTGGAGTAGGCTAGCTGAATAAATAACTGGAATCATATCATCTTTAAATCATTTATCGTACTATATTGATGTGTACCGTGATCAATTCTGTTTATTATGGTATGGAAACAGCATTATTTGTTTTGATGATTTTTTCATGCTGTTATTTGTGTTTGCTCTTTTTTAGATCGCGTTTAGCGATGCCGATTATAGATTTAGATCAAAAAAGATCTTTTGAGAGTCAGGATTTGGGACTAGATTCAAATGCCAAATATTTAACCGTAAATAACAAACATCGAAAACGTAGCGGCAAGCATAATGAGGACGGTAACAACAGCAGTTATTCGCTAATATCGAGTTATCATTATTACAATGATATAGACCATGCAAGTAATGATGATAATACCACTGCATTTTCAAATGCCTCAGAAGAAGATTTACCATTTGTCAGTGTAATAGTTCCTGCGAGAAATGAAGAAGACTACATTGAAAGATGCCTGTTGTCTTTGTTATCTCAACATTACCCCAATTTTGAAATAATTGCAGTAGATGATAACTCTTTGGATAAAACATTTAGTGTTATGGAAGACATCAAAAATAAAAAGAATCTTAAGGCCATTGGATTGCCGGTAGACAAATTAAAAATTCTGTCGCTAAAATGCAAGCCTGATAAATGGACTGGTAAGACTTGGGCTTCAGAGAAGGGTTATTTGCAAAGCACAGGAACAGTATTGCTCTTTGCTGATGCTGATACGAATTATGTTAGCAAACATCTAATTCGAGAAGCAGTTTCCTATATGCAGAAAGAAAATTTAGATGTATTAACTGGCATTCCATCCTCAGAAAAACTCAAGAGATTTTGGTCGAAAATTATCATACCCACATGGAGTTTTGTCAATATATTGTTTAAGGTAGGTTCAGCTGATGTAAATGATTCCAAATCCAATGTTGCTTATCTTATGGGTTCTTTTTTTCTTATAAAGAGAGAAACTTTTGTCAACATAGGTACATTTGAATCTGTTCACGATGCTATACAAGAAGATAAAGCGCTTGGAGTACTTATTAAGAAAGGAGGATATAATATCAAACTTGTAGCACTAGAAGAAATGGCATATACTCCATGCTCTGAAGGAGCAAAAGCATTTTGGCATGGAATAGGGAGAACTTTGGCTCCACTGATAGTTAAAAATAAGTTTAAAGTTATCTTAAATTTACTAGTTATAATTTTTGCTTGTATGCTACCATTTGTCATTATTTTAACAGTTACTACCTACCATATTATTTTCGAGAAATTATTTTTTGTAACTAACTCTGGAGAATCTTCCTACTTTTCATATTTGACTTTGCTTAGTCTAATACCTTGTATAATGGTGTTTATTGGATGTTCAGCAAAGTGTAAAGAATATGGTATAACACCATTGTGTTCGCTAGGAATTCCTTTTGCTTCAATATTTGTAATTGCTGCCTGTGTATATAATGTCATTCCCTTACTGATATCTGGAAAGACAAGACCTATAGTTTGGCAAGGTAGACAATACATATACAGTAGAGAACAAGCTGGATTTCACATATGATAATAAAATATCTATTGTACAAAGTTATCAAAGCGCGGAAGTAGCATTTTATATTGATGGTAGTTGTTCTTCCTCATCTTTCCTACCAAAACCCTGAGGAGGCATCTATCCATAGTTAGTGGAATTGTCTATTTAAGAAATTCGGGGATGAGTGGTTTCTGAGGGTTAATTATACTCAGAGTGTTTTGGATGAGTTAACCACATACATATTACTTGCTTTTTCTCACGAGCCAGTGGCCATTACCGTACATAGGAATAGATCTAAGAATGTTTGATCAAGCCTCATCATGATTCTAAATTTACAATATAGCCCTTGCTGCTAGGAGCTGTATTATAGCCAACTATGTTTTGTTCTAGATTTGGGTTAGTAGACGAATATACATCATTGATATAGTATTTACATCCATCAACGATTCTGCTTACAACATACAAATTAGTCTTAAGGTGTTCTGTTATTTTTGCTACTCTAAATCGATTTCTTCCTTTTATCAAGGATAAAGGGACCACCAGCATATCAGCTAGGAGGTAATCAACAGGAACATTTTTCAAATAATTTTGAAGAAACCTATTTGAAGCCTCTATACCAACTGTTTCAGCTCTTTTTCCCCTCTGTCCTATAGAATCTCCTCCAATATACCAACCATCACTGTTATCATCATTATCATTTCTTGATGTAGAAAAAACTAAAATAGAAGATCCAGGAGATAATGAGCTCTCACAAGTTATTGTGAATAAACTATCGTCGGTAGTATCTACACCATTATTTGTAAGGTTGGAAATGGCTGATGATAATTGTCTTTCAGCTACATGTTTTGGTAGCTGTTGAGAACATACACTTGCAATTTTTATTTTCATTAGCTCCGGCGATGGTGCTCTGATAATGGATACTGTAGGAATAGCAGCTGGTACGATGGATTCAGATATTCCTGATGCATTGTGAATATTTTTAATTTTCCGATCTGGATCAGATAATTGAGATGATGAAGTCGACAATTTCTTTGACGGTAGATTGATTGCTTTGATTTGTACATTTACAATGCCCCCACCTTTTGGATAGTATCCTCTTCTGATGACGTCTATATCAAAATTTATTCCAATGCTAGCATATATTTCCCTTACAACATATCTTAGATAATCTATAGTAGGACCATATTGTACATCTGTGCCCCCTACAATCTGAAGATCGTGACTTATTCCGGAAAAAGAGATAGCCGGGATAATAGTCATCAGCACATTTGCAATACTGCCTGCAGTTCCAATATCTATTTTAGTCATACTATAATCAAAATTACCCGATGAGCTAGAATTGTTATTGAGAAAAGAAGAATTATTGCCATTAACATTATTATTATCATCATCTAAAAAACGAGAATCAAAGTCATCACTATAACCTGGGGGATGAGAATAGTTGTGAGGAATAAATCTTATCCAATCTGCTCCTACTTTGAGATTTTTAACTTTAGCATGGAATAAATCAGCGACTGCTTTTACGGCTGATAAGTGTTGAGCACGTAATCCAGGGCTGTTTCTTTTAGCTCGGATATTGATTATTTGTATTGGTTTTCCTGTTATCGCGGATAGAGAAACAGCGGTTCTTACAATTTGTCCACCGCCTTGACCGTAAGATCCATCGATAATTAGATAATGCAAAATACCTATGTCATTTTATTATTATTACTTTTATATATTAACGTAATAAGTGCATTTTTTAAAATTTTGAGACATTGCAAAAGAGGCAAAAAATACAGAGCAAGATGCTGAAGCAAAAATGAAGACTGAAAAAGATCGTGCTGAAGGCAAACCTAGCTCTGAAACACTTAACAAGGCCAAGGTAAAAACAGAAGATGCGTTAACTTGATCCATACAGTTTCCGTTTTTTATGCAAGAAATGAAAAGACCTAG
>JBJMFM010000333.1:0-13427 GCA_045808425.1 Nitrososphaeraceae archaeon
AAACGTTTTACATGCAAGTGTTCCTTATACGTGGAATTGTGTTATTGCCAATATCATAGCCTTTTTGTCGAAGATACTTTAAAGTCAATTTATACACTAGTTCATCATAGTCTGTTACTTCCAATACTCTTTTCCATGAAACCTCTCCGGTCTTTAAAACTTCTTTTGATAATAATTCTGTGGTTTTTCTTGCTTCTTGTCTACACTGCTCCATGGTTTTGCCATTCTTATAAGCATGGATACGAGAATCGCAACTGGTACTGCCATGATTTTCCACTATCTAAAAATAGACGAGCAACAATTTAAACTATTTTTCTAGTTATCAATACTTAGTGCTATAACAGATAACTAATCGATTAATTACGGTATTAAGAAAATGAATGATAATATTATTACCAGATTCAAAGCTAAGGCATAGCAGATGACAAGTTAATGATAGAAAACATAGGAATGTAGAATGACTGTAGGCACTGTTTAACGAAATGTGTAGCAGCCAGCTGGTTGTTCTCTGTACATATATTTTACTGATTGAGCAAAATGATAAAGCTAAGTATCTCCATTATAGTATTAAGCGTGAAAAATAGACAGCTTCTTACTTATGACTACAAGAAATGGAACATTTGAGCACGGCTATAGAACAGCAACTACAACAGCGTGTACAATGGAGAAGATACTACTGTTGATTTTGTTTTTGTTCTTGTTGTGATGAGGGCAATGATGGTGATAGTGCTGATGCTGGTGTTGATAGTGTCGATACTGACTGTTGTTGCTTCAGTTGTTGTTCTTCTGCCAGCCGATAGAAGAACAAAAATCGATCTCTGCTATTTATTTTTAAATAGTATAACCTAAGTATATCAGTATACTAACAATGGCTCTAAAAAGAGGTAGACAAAAGAAAGGAACTGCAAAGCCCAAAGGTGCCAAAGGTCAAAGTTACAAGAGAAAAAACAAGAATGAAATTAAAACTAAATCAAAAACTGTAAATAGAAATCTTGATAAACGACCCCAAAAAATTGCAATCGCTAAAGCAACTAAGACAGATGTTCAAACTGATAGAAATAGAGATTTGAATGAAGCAGCTCCTGCTGCTACAGCGGATACAGAAGCTATATCCGAGTCATGAAAAACCAAGATAGATACTGATAATTCAAAGTGTACATCCACAGTAGTAGAGATACACTCGCTTCGAACATAACTACCTGAATCAAATTATTTAATTAAGGTATATAGTAGTTAAATCTAAAGCTAGCTCCAATGTAATAATATTGATAGTGACATTCAAAGACCTCAAGAAAAGAGTTAGCCTAGAGACAATATTTCATCAACAATCCAAATTATCGGAACTACTAAAGCACAAACCATTTTGGATTTGGGATATTAAAGAGCATAAGCAAGAAGACATTAGAACTAACGGATACTGTTGCTTTAATCATATCATTGGTTTACCAAATAAAGATGGATTGATAAGCCTCTCTATGGCTATGAAAAGATAATCTTTGATTCTTTAATTACTCTTACTGGTAACGTTAATTCTTCTAATAAGAAACATCTATGGATTAAGAAGGCAACCGGTTCAGGTATTTCTGAATTTATGCTCAGGTTTATAGCCTGGCTTTGTCTGAAGGATAATGCATTATCAGGTTCACAGATGTGTATTGTTAAAGGGCCTAGGATAGACTTAGCGATTGATCTAATAGATAGGATAAAAAAGCTATTTGCAGCTAGTAAAGGTCTTAGCATTGCATTCGATACAAAAGAGACTGTTATAGAGCTAAACAATGTAAAGATAGAGGCATTTCCATCACATCATTAGATGCAATGGAAGGTTTACTAAATGTATCTTTTATACTATTAGACGAAGCTGACTTCTTTCCTCCAGGACAGCAGCAAGATGCAAGAGATGTCTCTGAGAGGTACATAGCAAAATCAAATCCCTATATTGTAATGATATCAACTCCTAATGCTGCATATGGCTTATTTGGGAGAATAGAAAAAGAAGCTGAAGATACCTGTCTATACAAAAAGGATATTCTTAGATTATACTTATGGTATTGGCAAAATATACACTCAAGAAGAAATAGAGAAAGCCAAACAATCACCTTCGTTTGAGCGAGAATACAATCTCAAATACTTAGGTAAGATTGGAAATCTATTTCACACTAATGTTACTGGAACAAGATGGTGAGAGAATTGCAATTAATCAAGATAGGTTTGACAAGCTAATTACTTCACTCAGAACAGCGGTTGATAATGATGGAACACTAGATAAAGAAGCAACATCATATAATGACATATTTGATGCATTTAGGCTAGCTTTGAAGTTTTATCATTTTAGGGATAGTAGTGAAAATAATTGACATAGGTTCGAACCCGTAATACCGTATATAACGATAGTTTATTAATTGAAATACAGAGCTGCAACTATAATGCATTGGATAACAATGTTAACTGAGAGTTAAATAAATCAATAAATGTTAGTAGCCTGCGAGGCATGGAGAGGAAGAGATCACTAAAAGAGGTAAGGAGGAACTATCTAAAGTAAAAATTCGATATGATTCCATTTTAGATCATAATGGGCCTTCGATAATAACAAGTAATAGGTTTGTCATGGAAACATATACTGATATTAGGAGAAGAGGCTGCAGAATAAGGCTTATTACTGATATATCCGAGGCTAATGTTTCATACTGCAAAGAATTAGCTAAATATGTAGAGCTACGCCACTTTGATGGGATTAAGGGCAATTTTGGAATAGTAGATGGGATAAGCTATGGAGCTAGTGCTAGATCACAAGAAGGAAAATTTCCTACAGAATATATCTATAGTACTGTAAAATCATTTGTTGAGCAGCAGCAATATTTCTTTGACATGCTCTGGAATAAAGCCATTCCTGCAAAACAAAGAATAAAGGAGATTCAGGAAGGATTGAAAAGAGAGTTTATCGAGACAATTCAAGACCCTGTTGAAATTTAAAACCTTATTCCAAAAGTAATTAACTCTGCAGCAGAAGAATTAGACATTGTATTCTCTACAGCCAATTCTTTTTACAGGTATAAAAAAGAAGGAGTCATCGAATTACTTACACACAAGGCAGATAATGGTGTTAATGTCAGGATTCTGATTAAGGATGATGAACATAGTAACATAGAAAACGATATCATTGCTTTAGCAAAGCATCCATATGTCAAAGTTCAATATTTAAACACATCCATTAAAACAAAAGTAACTACATTTTTGGCAGACCAAGGATTATCCTTACTAGTAGAGCTAAAAGATGATACCAAAGATATAAGCAACGAAGAAGCAGTAGGACTTGCTACCTATTCTAACAGTGAATCAACAGTGTTATCTAATGTTTCCATATTTGAAACACTTTGGCTATCCCAAAGTAATGTACCAATACCAGTATAGAAAACCTCCTTTTCAATATCATACATTAGAGCATATACTGCTCACTTGCACAATCACATAATCACACCTGCATCCCATTCTATACAATGATATATTTGATGCCTTTAGGTTAGCACTAAAGTTGTATCGCTTTGAAGATAGTAGTAGCAGTGAGTTAGGCTAACTAACATTCTGCAGATTAAACTGTTTCTTGAGTAAGTCATGAAATTCTCTATCAGACATATTTCTTCTTGCTTCTAACATCATGGCAGCATCTTTTCCTACTACATATCTGAAATCAGGATTATCTGAAGTAACTGCTTGTAGAATCACTTTTGCAACTTCAGATGGGTGTATTGTATTTTGTTCAATTTGCTTCAATGTATCTAATATATTATTTGACAATTGTCTATATGGTGAATTGTCATTATTATCACCGTGGCCTGATGCCTTTGCAGCCATCTTCAAATTCTTCCAAAAGTTTGAACCGATAGCTCCAGGTTCTATAAGTATAACCTTTATTCCAAATGGTTCCACCTCATATTGTATAGACTCAGATATACCCTCTAGAGCAAATTTAGTTCCATGGTATATAGAGTCAAGTGGAATTGCAACTCTGCCTCCCATAGATGTTATATTTACTATTTTACCGCTTCTCTGCTCTCTCATTATAGGTATTACTGCCTGCATTACTCTTACTGCGCCAAAAAAGTTGGTTTCAAATTGCGCCTTTATTTCTTGCATTGAATTCTCTTCAAAGGCTCCAACTAACGCATATCCTGCATTATTTACTACAACATCGATTCTATTCTTTTCAGTTACTATTCTATTAATTGCTTCTAATACTGATTTATCATTATCAACATCTAACTGAATAACTTGTAACGGCAGACTCTCATTTTTTGCTACATCTGCTATTTGATTTGATCCTCCACCTTCTAACTTACGCATTGTTGCATAAGTATGAAATCCATTTCTTGCCAACATAAGGGAAGTTTCAAATCCTATGCCAGTAGAGCTCCCGGTTACAACTGCAACTTCTTCTCCTTGTCGCATTTGTGTAGTCGGTTAGATACAAGCTGAATTATATAAAGAGCATTGCTGTTAGTGTGGCCCCATAGCTGCAAATAGGCGAAGACGCAGACTATATGCCAGAGATCCAAAGCCAAACAAGAAAATAGAAAGCCAGACATGCGGGCAGCAGCAGATTTTCACCATCACATTTGTGGATGTTAGAATAAAATTGCAGCAGACTAGTATTTTGTATTAGGTTACTCACAAACACATAAAGCTAACTTTCACACACATACTCTTTGAAATCAAAAATCACTATTAATACTGGAAGGAGAAGAAAAAGAAGTAACTATTGTTATTACTTGTGTAGCTGCTCTTCATTTCATTGTGACTACACTGTAATAATTAAGCTGCATTCCTAATTCCTTTAATTTGGAGGCTATGGTCCCCGGATGGAACGAAGAGGTCTATATGCACTGTTTTTGGATCTATTGCTTTTACTGATAATGCATTATTATTATTGTTGTATATCTTTCCATCCATCATAATAACTACAGCTGCTGAATTTCCTGAATTTTTAACTACCTTCAAACTCATAGGTCCTCCATCTGGATTATAATGCTTTACTCCAAACATAATGCTGTCATTAGCTGTATTATACTTAAAATCGCTTATTCTTACTACACCGACTATATCATATAAAATAGACTGACCTCTACCAATGTCTAAAACAGTCATTGGTGCATTACCAAGCGAAACACCAGCACAGCTATAATAGTAGATGTGTGGAGCAGTAGTAGAGTCAGGAAGAGCAATAAAATATGCTTCTTGACCAGGTTTTATCAAAGGAATTACATTACTTTTAACAGAATCAATCTGTATTCCATTTCTGTCATGAACTGATGCATATACACTTACATCATGTAGGTCAAACGGCCCTATGTTCTTGGCTGTTCCAACCATAGCTTTATTGCTATCAGTTGTTGGCATGTTAGAGTAATTCAATCTTATGACATTATAATATGGTACTGGAATCTGCTTTATACTAGAGATAAAGGCTGTACCCTTAACTGATTGATTTGGTTCAATTACAAATTTAAATGGCGCGCCAGTAAATGGGTATATAATGTTACCATAAGTAGGGTCTGTCATCATGGCGGTTGTGGCTGCTGTTGTGATACCAGATTTACCATTGCTATGTATAGTGTCAAGACCAACTGTAACGGCAATTGGCACATTTCCATTGTTATTCACTACACCTATAATGTTTAGTCTACCATGAGAATCAATGAAGGATTGCTGTTTTGTCATCTTAATAGGGTTGTCAACATATGCTGCCACTGCTAATGAAGGTAATGGTAGAAGAGAAAATGTCAGAATAATAACAACAAATAATAATGCTGCTATCAGCGTTAATACTAAGAGTCCCATCATAATCCTCTACCACCTGTAGGATTATGATTGTTATTATTTAGCGACGACTTCATAGATTGAACCAGCCCATTGTATTTGCGAACATTCGAATAACCCTCCATTGAAGCCACCTATATCACGGACTATGCCATATCTACCAAATTCAAGGACTTTGTTCAAGCAAGTTGTTTGTTTGTAGGAACTACCACTATGCGATAGACCTGCTGCAGCAGATATACTAACTCCTACTACTAGTACAGCTGACAGCGATGCCACTGTGATAAGCAGTGTCAAGGTTTTTGCCATTATTTTCTTCTTCTCCATAATTCATATTATACAAGTGTGGTTGATATGTTAAGCTCATACCAGGACAGGTTTTATAGAAGCTGTTTATTATAACTATACAGAGCTTATTTTTAGATAGATATCCATTTTATTTAGAAATCATGTTTCATTGCAATAGTAACGTTGATCGTATATTTGACAATCTGGTAATATTATGCGCTGACATAATTCATGTCAAATAGGACAAACTTAGTTGTCTTTATTTTAAACTAGCAGATAAATATGCACATATGCACCAGTATTATTATCAGGTATACTCAATATACTATTAGTTGGTTAGTTATCATAAAGCGTTCTTAACAGACCCTAATAGTAACATAATGCTATCATATAATGATAATAATGACCATGATGACAACGATATCTGTATATGGATACAAAAAAGCATTTGCAATTCTTCTCATTATAATGTCAGTATCAATTTTAACAATAATCGGTTTTACTAATGCAGTATATAATACTTCCACTACCACTAACCCAAATCTACAATACCAAAGCAACAACAAGAACGACAATAACCAATGCAATCGTAGTCATGCACTACATGTAAAAATGTTTGATAGTGAAATTGTCCCAAAATACTTTATTGGAAAAGATTACAAAATTATTCCTGTAAGCCCATCAACAACTGACGTTATTGTGAATGGATGCAGCTTGGCAGCAGAAGGTATTTCACAATAAAGGAAATTAAAAAAAACAACATGAAAACAACAGAAAGCAAATGTAATTTGTTGATTTCTTATCTTTTTCTACTGCAGCATGCTATATCTATCCTACTTTATAAATACAAGATGATGTTATTATGACTAATCATAGGTGGTTTTTACTGAAATTAAATAGCAACCTTACACAGTACATATAATATGATTGAAAACCTAGCATATGTGATTATGGGATTCGCTGTTACATATCTATCTCTGGAATTGGCATGGCATTTTACTGCCTGTAGACTCAAAGACGGTAGTAACAAGAAGATAATAAAACCTTGCATGTTCAAAGAAATAAAAACTGTGTTGATGGCAGCACCTCAAGCAAGTCCAGGTCGTGTACGATAATGATGTCTAAATTACAAGAAATAAGAAATGTCTTTCATGGGCTGGATACGCTTTACCATACATACCTTCCAAAAGTGGATCCTGTACTTCTTCATGACTTGCTAGTACGTGAGGAAAATAAATCTGAACGTGCACCTTTTTACATGGTAGAAGTATTTACTAAACCTGGTACTAATTCAGAATGGTGTAAATATCACATATGGAAAACTACCGGCTTTGTTCCAGCAATTTATGATAAAGGAACCCACTATGCAACAAATATGAGACTAACACTTGATATTCTCAAAAGATTAGATGACTTTGAGTTTGTAGAAGAGATTACAGGTGACTATACTGGTACTTTAACAGCTCTTGGAGCATCACATGAGCCTAGGAGTCATGTTCATTAAGTAGTGCGTATTGTTGTTATTTATGCACGAACTATAGACGAAGAGATATATACACACTGTTAATTTCTTATCTTTATTAGTCTTCTTTGCTGTCTAAGCCTTTCCTTACCTTCTCTATTAGATGGTGTTAGTCTTAGCTGCATGCCACAGCATGGACAAAACATACTTTCATTATAATACAAGTAAACCTCGCATCTTCTACAATATTTCTTACCAAGAGAGTAATTGCTTTTACCAAAGGTTATTTCCTTTGAATATATCCTTTCACATATGTTTCTGCAAACCAATGCGGAACACTGTAACATGGGGTACATACACTGCTGCAGTGAATATCTAAGCGATGACATTAATTGATTATTCACCTTATAGTGTATGCCAATAACACGAGATTCTCTGCATCTGCAGTTGCAAGTGGATGTCCTAGAGTAACAGGTAAATAGAGAAATCAATATAGAAAATGTGGTGTTGATGATCGGAGGCAAATAGGATAATGGGAGACTTCGTTAAGGTTGCTGAAACAAAAGATATTCAACCTTCAAAGATGATGGCAGTTGAAGTTGATGGTGAAAAGGTATGTGTTGCTAATGTTGAAGGCAAATACTATGCAATAGGTAATGTATGTACTCATATGGGCGGTCCTCTAGCAGAAGGAAAGCTTGAGGGTTATGCAGTTCAATGTCCGTGGCATGGATCTAGATTTGACATTACAAGCGGTAAGGTATTAAGGCCACCAGCAATGAGAGAAGAGCCAACATATGAAGTAAAAGTAGAAGATAGTAATACCATTTTAGTTAGAAAGCGAGATTACTGAAGTAAAGCTGATGGTGATATTGCTGGTATTATTCCTCTAGTTTCCGCTTCTCACTCTTCTTCTAGCTGATCTTCATCTTTATATCGCAGGATGAAGAATACAGGAGTCTAGGGCGAGAGATGCACAAGTACCAACAAGGACCAGATGATCTGAAGAGTATGTTTGATCTGAAGTAAATAAAAAATAAAAATAATCAGACTAGCATTTAGTAAAGGTTATTCACTATGCGGCCACTACAAGAACAGGTATTGTAATATTGCTAATTATCTTTCGAGTATTACTAAATAATGATCTTATCCATGAATCAATGTGGGATGATGTTAAGATTACCATATCGTATCCTTCTGTCTTGATTTCATCTGCGATTTCGGAGACAAGATTATTACCTGTTCTAAACTTATACAATATCTTGTTTTTGCATCATGCTTCTTTGCATTTCCTTATCGTATCTTCCATTGCATCTACAAATGGTCCTTGTACATTTCGTTTTAGAGAGTCGCGTGTATTGGACGAATCTCCAACGTTAACCGACTTCTATTTTGTCTACATCTTCTACTACTCTTAGTAACACTATTTCTGCATCTGATAGATTTGATAGAGAAATTGGCTTATTGCACAAGTAGTAAATGAGCATAATCAATATGAAGCCATTAAAGTTGAATTGTAAAGAGCTACGATTTATCAGTCATTTTTGAATTTTGTGGATCTATGTATTACATATCTCTTTCCACACATACATTTCCTTTGTAGGGGTATCCTTGGCGTCCCTAATAGTCCAGTCCGAATCGTTAGCATTCGCACTGTGTGATGTTCTAGAGACAGACTTGTCTTTATCTAATATACCTGTGAGACCAGAGAAAGGTACTGCGAGACTCGTATCATATTCATGTTGTTTTACTTTTTTGGCAGCATACGCAGAGCCCACAAAACCACTCGCGACTATAAGCGATGAGGCTATGGCAATAGCAAAAATAGCCCATGTTGTTCTTTTATCAAACATTATGTTTGATGACGATGCCGTATTTTTTAAGAAATATGAATAAAAATAAGCGCTGTTACGCACTTGACATACTTATCAAGCACAGTTCTGTTAATAAGCAGCGATTCAATGCTCCATTATTATTAAATTATGCATAGAGAAAAAAAAACAAGATATTTGTTATTAATGCAGTTTCTGTAAATCAATATTAATCTATAGCATGCAGTCGTAAGATGAATTGTAATCACATGTAATGTGTGCTAAATAGTTAACTGTGATTTATCTATCTGTAATATGACAGTTACCTCCCTAATCTTCTTACAAAGCTCAAACCATTTAGTACAGGCATATTGGTTTGCCAATACACAAATCGAAAAATCGGTTAAACGTTCTAGCCACTTTACCAACGAGATTAATTGAACAGGGAAGATAGGAGAAGCCCTTGAACTTGAGAACAAATTCAATGAGGGAAAAGTGTTTGAAATGCCTGTAACTATACATGTCTATACAAGGCAATACCAGAAAATCTTGAGGATCGTTTTTCAGAATATCACGATCTGATAATCAAATGAGCAAATTGGTAAGGATGTCAATAGCCAGGGGAAGTGAACAATCATTCTGATAGGGCAATACTTACACCTTGGGGCTTGCCTTAGCTCTTGTTAAGGCTATATATGTCCCATGGATAAGATGGATAATAATGATGCAAGGACTTTTTCTACTTATTATTCTTGTCTAGGCTAAGTGCAATAGAGTTTATACAATATCTTTTTCCTGTGGGTGCTGGTCCGTCACCAAATACATGCCCTAGATGTGCTCCGCATTTAGTGCATTTAACTTCCTTTCTGATCATTCCGTGACTTAAATCTAATTCCCTTTCAACATTTTCAAACTTGATTGGTTGTGTGAAACTGGGCCATCCAGTTCCTGAATTGAATTTGTTATCTGAACTGAATAACTCATTACCACAGTATACACATCTGTATACTCCTTTTTCCTTAGAATTATAATATTCTCCTGAAAAAGGAAGCTCTGTTCCCTTTCTTCTACATACCTCATATTGCTCAGGTGTTAGTTGTTTCTTCCATTCCTCGTCTGTCTTTGGCACATGTTCAACAACCGTCACGTTGTATTATCATCTCCCTTGCTAATACCCAATATTATTAAATATAGCAGCTTCCGCCACCTCGCTTTTGGTAATATTTCTGATGATATTCCTCAGCCTTGTAAAATGTAGATGCTGGTACAATTTCAGTTACAATTTTTCTTCCGTTTAGTTTTCCAGATCCTTCCAAATCTTCTTTTGACCTTTTGGCAATTGATTCTTGTTCTGGGGTATGATATGCAATCATTGAACGATATTGAGAACCTATATCAGGACCCTGTCTATTTTTAGTTGTGGGGTTATGAATAGACCAAAACACATCAAGTAGATCCTCGTACGATACCTCATTAGGATCAAACTGTGCCTGTACTGCCTCTACATGACCAGTTTTATCTGTGCAGACATCTCTATATGTCGGATCGTTAAACCATCCTCCAGTATAACCTACTATAGTTGATTTTACGCCTTTTGTTTCTCGGAAAGCCTCCTCGACTCCCCAGAAGCAGCCTGCGGCAAACGTTGCAAGCTGCAGTTTTTTTGTATTTACTTGAACAGTATCTTCCTCGCTCATAGGAACATATTATTGTCCTATTGTAATATGCTTTTTTCCATATTGCCACCGAATTTATTCCATAATTAAGCGAGACCTATCTTGAATGTAGACATTTTAAGAACAAAGTATGACTATTTTTATTATTATTGTTTGTTTATCACTATCATAGTTATTATTAACAATTCCCTAAGGATGAGGAACCTATTTAATTTATAGACACAGATTGATGGTAGATGAGTCAAATATCGCCTAATGAATCTTTCACATGCGAAGAGTGTGATACATCATTTATGTCTCAGCAAGGATTAGAGCGGCATGAAAAGTATGCAAGTTACAGAAGGAAAGGTTGCTGCTGGCAGTAGCATGCGTATATGGAAACATGCATATCTATCAGAGTGAAAATGCAATATCTATATCTCCAACATGAACTTTTTTGCTGGTATGTTTTGTACGTCTAGTGAATTTGTATTTGCATTATTATTATTACTAGTAGTATTTGAGCTAATTTGACTTATTTGACCGTATGCAAAGGTAATGATTAGTATAAGTGAAAAAAATAGTTATGTTGCGTACTTTTATCGTTCTTCTTCTTAGATAATACATTTGCTAGTATATTTTTGTAGTTGTAGATAAGCCTTCACAGATATCACTGAATATTAGTAAGAAAGCCGTTAAGGATGGTATTGGAATCATTGTTAATAGATATGGTAGACACTTCGAAGTTCAGCTGAACCTTGAAGCACATCCTTAACTTCTTATCAAATATCAAAAATCTGTTGCTGTTGAACATTGAGATTGAAACGAATATCTTTCTGCAGTATTTATTTCTGTCTATGTTTTTGATTCCAAGTAGAGGAAAGAAAAAACTTTCTGCTGGCAACAATAGGCTTTTATAAAAGGTCATATCTTACGTTTCGATCTAGTGTTGTATCTATTGACAAAAGGTTTTGGCTACACATTTTTTATCCAAACTTCATTAGAGCCCCCCTCTTCGTATACCTCAAGTAAATCTGAATATTTTATTAATTCATAACCTTCTTTTTCTTTTATATATTTTATCATTTCAATTTGGTCTTGTAATGCGTCATCAGGATCATGTGGAGGATGGATAGCCATTCTAAATAGCCCATTAGTCTTACCATTGATATTGAATATTCTTTTATAGAACATCTCTTTGTTTTGTTCTAGTGTTTGTTTATTCTTTTCTTTATCTCCTTGTTGATCCCAATTCATAACAGGATGAAGTATGTACTTTTTGCCTTTTTGAATAAATTCAATGTCTGTCATAGATTCTGAGATACTAAAGTTCAATTCCTTTAGTGCTTCTATACATTGACGACTTAGATGCCATGCAGGTGGTATAAACATAGAAGGTCTAGGCAGATTAGCAGCAGATAAAATATCTAGTCCTTCTTGGATTTCTTGCTTTTCTTCTTGTTTTGACTCTCTATCAAAATCGTCAAATTTTCCATCAGTTTGATGATATAGACCATGCAATGTAAGTTCTATATTTCCAGATTTTAATAATGAAGAAATCCCATCACAGAAAGCATGATAGTCTTTAAGGTTGTATTTTTTTCTGTAGTGTGGCACTATACTTAGATTGTACCTAATTTTTAGTTTGTTAAGTTCATAACACGTTTTTAGTATTTCTTCTGAATGTGAAGGGTTAACATCATGAATTGTTATGATTGCTAATTTTTTCTCTATCATCTTAATTAACTCGATAGATAGTCAGATTCACTGAGCATATATAACTATCAATACAAAATATTTTTTAATTATCACTGCAAAAATATTATCAACAATTGACATATACTATCTTACAGAAGAAATTAAGTGATCAGTTTCAAATGATGCAATTATGGAATACATAAGTATTACTAATGATTATGATTTTAATTATTATTATGATTGTTTGCCAAATGATACTACTAATAATATATAGTCTTCTTTTGAATTCAGCTATGAGAGGGCGCTAGGAAACAAACTAATACGATAATAGTCATGGAAATATTTTAATCCATTTAATACAGAAAGCAAATAGAGCATATGTCTAATGATGACACAGAGGAAGAGAGATTTTTTAGGGAAAGATATGCACAGGAGCTGCAAAAGAAAAAGAAGCGGCCAGGCGCTGGTAGCTATTCTCAAGGTGATGAAATGGCTGAAGAGAGAAGAAAAGTAAGTCACCAGCAAGGGAAAACACCAGGACGTAGAGGAGAAGAAATAAAACAACAAGAAATTGACAAGGAAATAGTTAGACGCAATAGATTACAGCAGAGGAACAACAAGAATGAAGATTCATAATAATATCAGTTCATCTTTAGCAGGAACTGCTTCAGCATATTCTCTAGCCTATTGGTATTTTCT
>JBJMFM010000334.1:0-16412 GCA_045808425.1 Nitrososphaeraceae archaeon
TACAGTCACTTCGTCATCGCGAGAACCGCTCCAGTCTTTTGGTATGCCTATGTAGTAATAGCTCGAATCGGACTTGCTAAGATTCTGATAGAGGATCTGAACCATTAGTATGATTATTTTTGGTTCCTTAAATTCTTAATCCTCGAATATGATATATTGTGTGTAAGCGCATAAAAATTTGCTATGAAACAAAATAATATTCGAATGTACATTAAAGTGCGGCCTATCATTGATCATTGTAGTGAAACGTCAGAAACAATAGATAATTTTAAAACCACGTATTTCAAACTTCAGGCTTAAGTTTAGCTTCATCAAATGGTTCAGCTATTTCCCACATGTAGTCATAAAAATCTTCACACCAATAGTGAAATTCTACATCTTCGCTATAAAACATTATATTTAAATCCGGTTCTCCTTTTAGGTTAGGGAACATTAGACAGGATTGCTGTTCGTTAAAAATTGTCATTATTTGCACTTCGTTAAGCATTCGTCTTTCCACTAATCCTTTAGAAATTAGATTGCGCCAGCCGATTTTATGCAGTATTTGGCTTCGTCCTTTTGGTATGATCGCATTACTAGCAAATATATAAGAGAATCTGATACCATTTTGTACCCTACTGCCTATTGTTTCTATAAGATCAAGAGGCACTTGTGACATAATTTCTTTAATGTATTTATCAGAATTGTTGTAAAGCATCTTCCAACGTTGTAGGATTGCCATCACGCCATGAACAACTTCACAATTGTGGAGTGCCCCGATCCTTTGTATGAATTTTAGAGGCAGTTTGTCTAAGCTATGTTCTAGAAAGTATTCCCTCTGATCAAATAGAAAATCATAGCTTGGGATAAGCGAAACAACTATCTTACCATATGGTGTTAGTGTCAATTCACCGTCACTATCCTTTGACACTAAACCTGAGTCTGTCAAGCGTAGTATATTTCTGTGGGCCTCCTGCAATGTTGCGTCAAGTTCTATTGCAATTTGGGAAAGTCGGTATTGTTTTTGGCTTAGTTTCATTAACATAGATAGTCGCAGATCACCGGCAAGTTCGAAGAAAAGAGACCCGGCTCCTTCTTCAGGCTGTCCTGACATTGAGTTGACAATTCACTTTCTCAAATTTAAACTTGTTAATTAAGATTGGAGATAATATTATTGGATTTATTAAGGAAGATGAATGATTTACAATCATTCTAAGTTTAGAGTTTGAACAAACGGGTAATTTATTCCATTTATTCTATGTGGATATTTTATTGTCTTTTAAAGAATAATATTATATCTTAAATTAGCATTTCCACACTTATTCAATACAGATGAAAGCCTGTTGCAATATAGGATAAACTGCTCTTGTTATACAAGATACTATATATTTGTAAAATGTTTTTACTATTTGACTTTTAACTATGCTTTATCGAGTTTGCAGCAGCGATGAAATAAATAATAACTCTATGGTAGTTTTTACAATTAACCATACTGATATCCTAATAGGAAGAAGAAATGGGAAACTATTCGCGTGTAATAATTCCTGTCCTCATAGAGGCGCATCTCTTTCCAAAGGTGAATTCAATAATAATAATATCACTTGCTATATGCATGGATATGAATTTAATATTTTCACTGGAAAATTGGAACACATAAGGTCATGGAAAAAAGAAGACACATGGATTGAACAAAGTGCAGAATGGAGGAAGTCAGGCAACTTGACTTTGTATATTGTGATAGAGAAGGATAAAGAGATCTACATAGAGATAGATTAAAGAAACCCTGCAAATCAGATTCGTTTACATTCATTGTATGGCTATAGATCTACCTTTTTTACTGTTGACTGTAGTCCGACATCAACCTATGAGTTTGCCATTTTTATAATAGATTTGTAAGTTGCATCTTATTCTCATAGTTGATAACTTGGTACTTAAGGATCTAACTATATTTCTTCATAATATACTAGTCCAATAATTATGGGCAGAAGACGCCTTGTTATCGAAAGTCCAATACGACAATATCTTTCAACAGCATATGATGATCATATATTATTTGCATATTTTGAAATTTCCTTTGTATTTTTTGATTATATAATTTGCAAGCTTTTCACCATTTATATATAGTGGCAAGTCACCGTTGCTACTACTCTGGTACAGAGTCACAAACTAACTTCCCATTATTGATTTTTACGAAAAGGAATCTATTATCTTTGAAGATCAATGTAATTTCGTCCTTACCCTCTTCCACGTCTAGAAGCTCCTGACCTTTTATTCCATCGAATTTTGTCATACCTAGTGTATTGCCCACGGGATATTTAGGCTATGCCAACAAATATTGAACAAACTAATAAAACTTTATTGGTGTTATTTATAATATATTAACTCTAAATCACCAACTGTTTTGAAAAATCAGAATCATTAACTACTATACATATTGTTTTATTTTCTACACGTAACTTCTATCAAATTTGATCTGCCGACAATTACTGTGGGTTCAGTGTAAGTATGTTTGCCCCAAGTTACTTTAATATCCGCAAATAATTTATGCACTCCGGAGTCTAGATTTTCTGTATTTAATTCAATTATTCTATTAACATCAAACAGGTATGACCTTACTTCTTCAACTGTCACTGGATAAAACAACATATCATCTTTAATTATTGAAATCCATATTCTATTTGCGATCTTTGGACTCCGTGTCCAAAACATTATGGCTTTTCTAGCAAATTTGATTGGAAGTATTATTTTTCTTCCCATCTTCAAATCAACCTTGATACTCATTCGAAATGCATTATCATGTCTATCGTAAGCTCTTTCCCAGTTTTTTGGGTTAATAGCTTCCCTGATATCTCCAATTATCTTAAAACCCAAACTTAACGTTAGGATTTCACCCACCCTTACTTTATCCTGGGATTTGCTTAATACCGCATCTATGATGATACTGCGGCTATGTGTCAACAATGTTGCCCACAGGGTATCATTTATATCCTCAATAAGTAGTTGTCTGTACAATGCTTGCGGAGATTACAGATTTTAATGAAAATGAACTTGAATTAAAACTTCAGGAGGAAGACATTTCAATCATGTACATTATTCAGCATGAGCTTCTGAAAGAACGGAATGTTGAATTTGCAGGTGTGACACTTAAGCATCCACTCATTAGAGACTATACTCTCCGGATAGCAACAAAGAGGGGTAATCCGATTGAGGCAATTCGAGATGTATCTGTTTCTACATCAAATTATCTTAAGGAGATAGCAAGCACATTAAAGGCAAACTTGAAGAAATAAGAGGGAAAGTTATTCTTTGAGGTTCTGTCCAAAATGCGAAACACGCATGAAGCCCAGGATTGAACAAGGCATTGTATTATGTCCAAAATGCGGTTTTACTGCAGATAAGGAGGAACAGGAATCATCACCTAAGAAGATTTCACCGGTACAGGAAAGTATTTCCAGGAGTTCGCTTAAAGTTATGGATACAGATAAGGGTCCTGATGCATTGCCTACAACAACAGTTGAATGCCCTAGATGCGGAAACAACACTGCATTCTGGTGGATGCTACAGACAAGATCTGCAGACGAAGCAACTACACAATTCTATCGTTGTACTAAATGTGTGCATACCTGGAGGAATTATTCTTAGCCGTCTGATCTAAAGACTAGAGGTCCAGATTTGGATTTTATATCATTTTAATTTTCATTTTATTCCATAAGTGTCATGTATATATTTTAGTGAAGATTTAATTTATGTTGATGCGAGATTTTAAAATACCATCCTCATCAACTGTATTATACATATACATTTATAAAAAATTATTAAAATTTTTATTTAAATTGACTTACAGAAATAAACCTCTGCACTCCCATTAATTGTTAAACATATGAATTGGTTCACTACTCTACTCTACTACCGACCAGGAATACTATATCAAATCCATGTACTGATCAATTTAATTTAAACATTTAGCCTATGCAGCAAGAAACTCTTATTGCATATTGTTAACATAGTTGGATTAAAGGATAGCAATGTTAAAATCTGTAAGTCGACAGCCACATCATTGAATTACCTTGGTGTTCGTGGCTAAGACAAAGTCCCCAGAGGAGTGGAAAGCTGTAACATCCGCGATCTCCACTCTGGTGGATGAGGCGACATTTGAAGCTACTGTTGAGGGCATATCTTTTAGAGGCATGGATCCCTCCCATGTCGCGCTTATTGATATTCATTGGCCAAATTCTGCATTTGAACTGTATGATTGTGACACAGCAGTAAAATTTGGAGTAAGAGTTGATGAATTTTCAAAGTTGATAAGACGTGCAGAAAAGAAGGATACAATTGAAGTTACCGTGGGAAATGACAGCATGTTATTTATCAAGATTTCCAATAATAATTATGTGAAGGAATATAAAGTAAGGCTTATTGAGACCTCTGCAGCCTCTACACCTTTACCAAAATTGAATTTCAATTGCAAGGTGGTATTGACTACTAATGCATTTGACAAGGTTCTTTCAGATATCCAGGTAATTTCTGAATACCTTTCAATCGAATCTAAACACAAGCAGATTGAATTCTCAGGAAAAGGAGACTCAGGTGAAGCAAATATAACTCTAGAATCTGGAAGCGAAGGACTAGAGGAAGTAAATATACAAGAAGATAGCAAGGCTACATATAGCCTAGATTATCTTTCGAAAATTACCAAAGCTGTGAGCACTGCTGGCGGATCTGTTGCAGTGGAATATTCAAGCAAAATGCCTCTGAGGCTTGAATTCAGGGTAGCAAACATGGGTAGAATACACTTTTATCTTGCGCCCAGAGTACAAGATTAAAGCCCATTAATCTTGAATGACAATAACTACTGATCGACTATGCGCATAGTAATGAAATTTGGTGGGACAGCTATAAATTCCGCTGATAAAGTCATACATATTGCCAACCTGATAAAATCTCAAAACGAAAAAGGAACTAACGAGATTATAGGAGTCATTTCCGCTGTGCGAGGTATTACGGATAAAATATCGTCCATCCCCCTTAACGTAAAGAGCGACAAGCTGTCTATTACAGATTTTCTAAATAATGCAAGACATATCCATCTCAATATAATAGAGCAGGCGATTAAGAATGAGAAGTTAAAAAATGAAGCACGGTCGGTTGTAACTACATTGACTAATGAATTAGAAGATATACTTACTGGTATCCTTCTGCTAGGCGAAATTACTCCAAAGTCATTAGACTACTTGATGTCGTTTGGAGAGCGGCTCTCGACTCCCATTGTTTCATTTGCACTACGGGATATAGGATTATCATCTGAATATTTAACAGGGAAAGAAGCAGGAATTTTGACTGATTCTAATTATGGTGAAGCACGTCCACTAATAGATACTACAAGACTTCGAGTTGTTCACAAAATTGAGCCATTGCTCAAGTTGAATATTATACCGCTAGTAACTGGATTCATTGGTGCTGATCAGAATGGTAACACTACAACAATTGGAAGGGGAGGTTCAGATTATACTGCAACTATAATAGCATCAAGTATCAATGCTGATGAGGTCTGGTTTTTGGGTGATGTAGATGGATTGATGACTGCAGATCCTAAAATTGTCAATGACGCCAGAGTAATAAGAGAGGTTTCGTTTGCTGAAGCAATGGAAATGGCACTATTTGGTGCAAAGTATATGCATCCGCGGGCTTTAGAACCAGTAATGGATACGAAAATACCAGTTCGAATACGAAATGCCTTCAGGTTAGAACATCAAGGAACAGTAATTTCTCAGAATCTGACCAAGATATCTCAAAAGACTGTAAAGTCAATCAGTGCTATTCGCCACACTGCATTGATTGATGTAAGTGGAGGAGGGATGGTAGGTGCTCCTGGTACCGCAGCAAAGATTTTTGATGCCTTGGCAAAAAACAGAGTAAACATTATGATGATTTCGCAGAGCCCTTCAGAATCAAGTATCTCTATAGTTGTAAGAAGAGATGAACTTGATAAGGCAATAATGACCCTTGATCTGAATTTACTTGGCAAAGTAGTAAAAAGAGTAAATGTGAATAATGATGTAGCAGTGATAGCAGTTGTAGGATCCGGTATGCGTGGTATAAAGGGCGTGGCAGCTAGAGTATTTAATGCAGTAGCAAAACGAAATGCCAATGTCATAATGATTGCTCAGGGTTCTTCCGAGCTGAACTTGGCGTTTGTAGTTAATGACAGTGATTGTGAACAAGTGGTAAGAGCATTACATGATGAGTTTGAACTCGGGAAAATTGATTAAGTAGTTATATTTGTCTACACTTAGGCATGTCAGTACCTAGTTATAAGTAAATACATGATTATTATTATCATACACTCATCTCCTTAAATGGGTATAATGGAAATGGAAAATGAGTAGGTGAGTCAGCTATGAACCTGTTAGAAATAATTAACGATCATTATTGTTATTAATTTATCAGTACAATTGCGTGAGGACGAAATTTTGTAGCCTGAAGTGTAAGTAGAAATGAATCTAACATGTTGTTCATAAGGTTGACTAAATTCATAGACTAAATTTATTTAGTCTGTTAATTCCTTTCATACAAGTTACAACCATTCTAGCGTAACATGACAGGCTGATTGAAGACGCTTATCCACCAGAAGAGACATATAATTAGAATCCTAATCTGTAGAAATTATTGAATATGCTATTCACTATCAAGTTGACAAAGATAGAATAGTCGCATCCAGCAAAAAGTATAATAAATTGTATTCGTTTCATTTCGTCGAATGGATAAAGGCAAAGGTAAGTTATTTATTGTAGGTGTTGGTCCTGGCAGTCATGAACATATGACCTATAGGGCTATGCAAGTCATTAAAGAAAGTGAAACTATTATTGGTTATGATACTTATGTCTCATTAGTTGAAGACCTGATTACTGGTAAGGAAATTTACCGATATCCCATGACCCAGGAGGTGGACAGAGCTAACCAAGCAATTCATTTTGCAGAAGAAGGCAAAATTGTATCGCTAGTATCCTCGGGAGATCCTGGTATTTATGGAATGACAGGTTTGATTTACGAAATCCTTGTGGACAAAGGATGGGATAGAGAAAATGGGATATATATTGAATGTATTCCGGGCGTTTCTTCTTTGAACGCATGCGCTGCTTTAGTTGGTTCTCCATTGATGACGGATTTTGCAGTAGTCAGTATGAGTGATCTCCTTGTTCCCTGGGATATGATCGTAAAACGTGTAGAGGCAGCAGCTTTGGGTGACTATGTTACTGTGATTTATAATCCTGCAAGCAAGAAGCGCATACATCAATTAAGAGATACAAGAGACATTTTTCTAAAGTACAGAAAGCCATCTACCCCTGTAGCAATAGTCAAAGGAGCATATAGAGAGAGCCAAGATATAGCTTTAACTAATCTTGATAAAATGCTAGATCATCAACACATGCTTGGAATGATTACAACAGTAATTATTGGCAATTCATCTACTTTCATCCACAATGGCATGATGATAAATCCACGTGGGTATAGGTCAAAATATGAACTTCTCAAAGAAGTTCCTGCAAGTGCACAACTGGGAGTATAAATTATAATTATTAATCAAAATGTGGCTCTTTGCCATCGAAGTAGCTTCTAACAGGTTCGACTATCTTGTTGATGTATATAGAAGTAGCATTTTTCAGGTCCATAGGATGGACCTTCCTTTCTGTAAAGTCCCTCTCGATATCAGTATAGTTTGTATATATGATATTACCGCCATATTTTGTAGATCTCTCAACAATAAATTCATCAAATTGATGAAATACAATGTATCTAATGAGTTCAAGTATAGGATTTCTATCTACAATACCAATAGGACAAAATGCTGCGCTTATCTTGTCTCTTATAGCTTTTTCATCATCATGAATTGTAATTCCACTTGTGGGCTTGCTCTTGCTCATTTTACTTGAGATCTTTAAATCATCAGCGGTGTCCCCTACTCCAGACAATGATAGATTAACTGGTTCTGACAGGCCAGGAAGTAAGTGATGGTGTACAGAAACCGGAACTTTCCAGCCCAATTTAGGAAAAATTTCCCTGATCAACATATGTATTTTTCTCTGATCCATACCTGCATGAACGATATCCAAGTCTAACGCTCTGATATCAATAGATTGCATTATTGGATAAAGCAACTGTGAAAAATCCAAGCTTTCTCTTTCACTTCTTCCCATAATAGTCAACGAGCGCATTATTCTCGATATATTCATGTGTTTACTGAATCGTATAAAATTTTCCCAATAATTATCCGAGGTTCCATAGAGATCACTGCCTAGTATTGTACTAACCCCAGGACAGAAGAACTTAAATGCTGAAGAATAATATTTGGAAATCTCTTTGATTTTATCCCAATTTCCACTTAACTTGTTATTAATATATGTATGCCAATCAGCTAAAAATACAGTAGTATGAATCTGAGCTTTAATGAAATCGTTGATTTTAAAACCTGTTACAATTAGACTACCTAGATGTAACTTTCCGGAAAGCTCTAGCCCTATATAGTGTTTGGGATACGTCTTAGTTTCCAAGAGAGTTTTGAGCTCATCTCTTGTTACAACCTCCTCAGTAGGTTCGCGTGTGATAAGTAGCAATCTTTCCATTAGGTCCATTTTTACAAGAATGAAAATAGACAATAAGCCTATTAATTTTTGTATTTCTCACTACTGGTATATAGTATTGACCTTTTGCTTTTCAATTTTATTTTATGGCACATTTCAATATACTATTTTTATCGATATGGAGTAACTTTCAAGAAACTTCTTGTTAATCATGTGAAGTTTGCCAAGGAATGAAATCCTTTACTCAAACCATACAAGTCTATTGACATCGAATGGGTATTTATCCATATAATGAGATAATCAAATATTTTTTCAGCTAAAGCATTTGAAGTAATTCTTTAGATTCAGCAGAGGGTATTGTGACACATCATACAAAAAAAGTACTAAATAATTCTTAACCAAGGCCGGCTTTAGAACTCATGATCACAAATGCAATCTTTATATGTTCACATCTAGATTATCTGCTATGTCAAAAAATTTGTTGTAAAAAGTTAAATTGAGTATTGTAAAAAGTTAAATTGAGTAATATACTAGTGTTGTCGTTTGGTTTGAAATCAAATGCTAGTGTGGAAGCTACTGCCGAACAGATCAGCCTGCCAGCAGCTACAACTGCGGTTCCACATAACAGCAAAGGTAAGGTTCGTTATAATAGAAAAGCTGAATCAGAGTTCTTTGTTGATAATTCTGCACTTGCTGGTTTTACAGGTGAGCGAATATTATATATGGCTGTAAGAGAATTAATCGAGAATTCTCTTGATTCTTGCGAAAGTAGTCATACCTTACCAAATATTTCTTTATCGTTGAAGCTATTAGATCCGTTGAACGATATGTGGTTTATTTCTTGCGAGGATAACGGTATTGGAATTCCATCTGATAAAGTACCTGTTGCCGTCTGTTCTTTTTTAACTTCTGGCAAATATGTGGAAAAACAGCAACGGGGCCTATTTGGTGTTGGCTTGAAAATGATTGCAGCTTTTTCTACTAAAGATACTGATCATCCTCTCAGAGTCTGGACAAAATCTCAAGAAGAAGGATCAGAGTATTACTTTGAGCTTCGAACGGATATTGGTACAAATAAACCGATAATCCTTGACAAGAAGATACTAAAAATAGACCAACGTCAGATTAAAACTGAATCCGGTTTTAAGGTTCAGGCGGTTCTGCGTGCTCGCTTATCCCCCATAACAAAAAACAGAATTTACGATTATATAAGCCAGACCAGTGTTGTCAACCCCTATGCTGTACTGACATTCCAATCAGACGAAGGAAAAGTTGTATTTGGTAGAAGAACAAAGATCATGCCTCAACCTGCAAAGGAAGTACTACCTCATCCCTCTGACATGGATCTGAAAACTCTAAAAAAAGCAATATTGAATTTCACCAACCAAAAAACAACTTTGACAGGTGTATTATGTAATTCATTTCAGAAACTATCTAGCGAAAAGGCAAAGGAAATCATCTCTAGGTCAGGAGTAGGAATAAAGACTGCTGACAAATATAATGAGCATGAGCTGATCAGGATTGTCAATATTTGCAAGCAGACCAAATTCCAAATCCCTAATACTGACCATCTCAGTCCAATTGGAGAACAGATTCTAACTGCAGGTATGACATCAGAGTATACTATTGTTACAAATAAGCAGGCGCATACAGTTGAACAGTCACAACAACAACAATTATCAATTAAAGTGTTAAAACCTGCATTGACAGCATATTCATCTAGAGTATGCGTAGTCAACAATAGGCCAACTATTGTAGAGTGTGGCATCGCTTATGGCGGTGACATACCTTCATTCAAGCTTTATAGATTTGCAAATAAAATCCCCTTATTATATGATGAAGGTTCAGATGTGGCAAGAGAAGTCGTATCTGAAGTAGAGATTAACAAAATGGGAATCTCAAAAAAAGAAGTAAAAGAACAATTTGCAAATTCTGAAGCAAAGAGTGATCGAGCTATAGAATTGCTTCCTATCCACATCTTCTTTCATATTTGCTCGACTAAAATCCCTTATAAGACTGCAGGAAAAGAGAGCATTGCGTCGGAAGGAGACTTGAAACGAAACATGAAAATATGTTTGTCTGATCTCTATAGAAAGGTAAGTGCTCAGATTCGCAAGGAGTTACGCCAGAAGGAAGCAGAAAGTAGACTGCATCTTTACAAGTATTACATTCCGTTAATAGTTAATGCAATTTCTGAATCGATCAAGATTGATGCAAACAAGTTGTCAGAAGCATTTGGAAAACTTGTAGAACGACATGTAAAAGGTGAAATTGTACATAGCCCGGTTCTTAAAAAAGAAGACAAAATTACCGAGGATAGAATTGAAGAAGAGATAAATGAGAAAACAGAAGTAAAAATCCTAAACCAAAACGTAATTCAACATGATTATCATGGTTCAGTAAATAAAAGATCAGAGAAATCAGAATCCAAAAAACAAGGCTCCAAGAAAGGGATTGCTTTGAAAGGAGGACGAAGAGGAGGAGAACAACAAACAACTCTTGATGCATTAGATACCTCAAAAAAGGTGAGCAAAGAGTAATTGCCATCAAAAGATAAGCGCCACCAAGAGGTCGTAAAAAAAATTAAATTAATAATGAGAGATGTCAGCAAAGACATAATAACTGGCGAGGCAATGCCTATCCTAGACGTTCCAAAAGTTGGTTATGACAATACGGTTTGGTCTGATCAAAAGAGAATGCTTACAATAGGAGATAAGAAAGTCCAAGTAAGTCCAGACAGCACAAAAAAGATTCCGACTTTTACTCAGTATATTGTTATGGCTAGTGCAATTAGAAGGCTTCTTGATGAAGAAATGGAGAGCACCATCAGAGGAATGTATTATGCTACACTTAGCACAGTAGGAGATGAAAAAAACAAACAAAAATTCTGGAATAGCCAGGAAAACTCCGACGATGCGATTAAAGCAGTTGAGTTGCTTACAGGAGTACCAAGAGAAGAATTTTCTGTTACGTCAAAACCAAAAGGAATGATCTCTGGACCAATTACTCTTCGTGTGGGAGGAGACCTTATTGACTGTAATCTTGGAAGTAGAGCTACATCACAATTAATTCCTACTAACATCCGCGACGTTGAAATCGTAAATGTTAAAGCAGATTTTGTAATGGTAGTGGAAAAAGATACAGTTCTCAACAATATACGAAAATCTGGGTTTATACAGAAGTATAATGCAATTCTAATGACAGGGTCAGGGGAACCAGACAGGGCTACAAGAATTATGGTAAAAACACTCAACGAGGAATGGAAAAGGCCAGTCGTAATCTTTGCTGACGCGGATCCTTGGGGTTTAGGTATTGCATTGCGTTACAAAATTGGGAGTGAATCACTCAGTTATGATAGTCATAGGCTTGTTACTCCAAACGCGCGGGTATTAGGCATGCTGTTCTCAGATATCTATGAGTACAATATTCCAGAAGTAGCTAGATTGAATGCTTCTGATGAAGATATCAATAGAGCAAACGATATGAAAAATAAGCCTTGGCTGCATGATAAACGTTGGCAAAAAGAATTGAATCTCTTCTTGCAGCGCAAAGAGAAGTGTGAACTAGACGCTTTCTTCAAACATGGATTTAAATATCTAGCAGAAACTTACCTTCCACAAAAGCTGCGGCAAGCCGGCCTAATTTGATATAAACAAATAACATCCAGATTTGTGTGCTTAAGACCGTTTGAAACGATTAATGACCCATAATAACCGACCGCTAAAATGCTAAAATATATTCAATCAAATATCATGTAATAAAATATGTTATGTAACAGTTTCGCTATTATCTAAGAATATCTCTACATATAAGGCCTGCCCAAGAGACGCAAGAATCGATTGCAAATTAAATTTGCTTTAGTCATTATCTGATTGCATTATATGAGAGTCAATACTCTCATTTTTGTGCATTTAGTTATTAATTATGAATTGCTTTATTATTAAGAAACATGTATAAGTATTTAAATGACTTAATAAAAACTAATTAATATACATTGACAATTGTAAGCGTATCGCTAAATGAAGAAATTTTAACTGAAATGAGTAAATTGCAAAAATCACTCGGTTTCACAGGTAGATCTGAAATTATAAGAGCAAGTGTTCGAAGTTTGATATCAGAGGAAAGAAAGAAAGAAGATCTAATGGGCGATGTTTATGCCATTTTCTTGGTAACTCATGATGAGAAATCTGATAACGAAATCAATGAGATGGGACATGCATATGACAAGCTGATAAACACACATTTACACAATAAGATTGATAAAGACAGATGCCTTGAGATATTTGTTCTCAAAGGAGATGCTAATCAGATAAGAGACATGACAAAGAGGTTTCAATCTAACAAGAAAATGGATAATGTTAAGTTGATCCCATTGTAGTTTCAAATCTATCATCTTTTTGTTTGTATTGCCTAATAAGACCAATGGTAATCAGCTCTTCCACATTTCGCTTGACTCTAGGTTTAAAATTCTCTATCCTATTAGCTGTTTTAGTATTTCTCGTAGATAGGTCCTTGAAGTGATTTCTAAATTCAGGATTGACTTCAAGTAGCCACTTTGTTAAATTCCAAAGTCGAAACGATTCGTTATCATCTTCTTTGTATTTACCATTAATATAATATTGTAGGATATTTTGGCACAAAAGCGCTTTTTTTGTAAAAGTCCCATCTTTGTACTTTCCAAAAATTATGTTTCGGTGCCCTACATTTTTATGTCATTTTTGTCATGCATTGTATTTGTGAAAATAACTGTTTCATTAATGTTCTAATAAATCTATCATGACTGATAATGAAATCGAAGACGTTGAAATAAGAAAGGTTCAGGCGCTAACAGGCGAACGTAGTTTTGTACTTGTGCTTGCGAAACAGTTTGCAAGAGAATTGGGTATTAGCAAAGGAGATTTTTTGAAATGTTATGTTCGGGCTGGCAGGCTCATAGTAGAGAAAATTGACCCAAAGGCGCTGTGGACATGACACCCCATATTCAGTACCAATTTAAAATGATGACAGTTCTGATGACAATTATAGTTGCTATGCCGCAATCGTTTGCAGCTAAATGGATGGAGGATATTCTGCAATGAGCAAGCTATCCGGTGCAATGAAGCTTAGAATGGAAGAAATTGTCTTGGTAGAAGATAGGCCATTCTCATATCTTGACTTTGCAGAGTTTGAAGTAGGTGGACAAACACACAAAATGAAACATGGCACCTTTAGAAATTATATATTAAAGCTTGAAAAAGCAGGTAAAGCTGGTTTCTAGTTCGAAGCCTGCCTTGTATACTATACCGGGGTAAGGAATTCAATAAATCGATGACACGTGACCATTTGGGGGTCATCAATAGTGTTATCCCTGAATCTCTGTTAAAGCAGACTCATATATACAGGTGGCTCAAGAACAAGCCTGTTGAAAAGCAGGCACTCCATGACATTATGCTAACCTTTAACGCCGCTAGTATTTGGAACACATTTTCTAATATTTATGCCGATAAAGTAGAACATCAAGAGTATCCAAATCGAGCTTTTTGCAGATGCGGCTGTTAGAAAATTGTTTCCTGATGGTCACTTGGTTGTTCCTGGGGTGGGTTCAGATAATGCAAAAAACAATAATCATGAACAATCAATAGGCAAAACTAGCGCCACACTCGAACCAAAATATAGAGGGTCTAAAATCAAACAACCTCACAGAGGGGTACAGCCAAATGAATCTGATATCTACATGTCGAATCAATACAAAAATAGCCAGACCCCCCTATCTTCTGCTAATGTCCCAATAAGAGTGATATGCATATACGTTTTCAGCTAAGCCTGAATTTTATAGCTGATTTTGAGTAGGAATTTTCAGGTTTTCTGGATTTTTCAATGGGGCAAAAAATCCATAGTTTATTTCTCCTGTAAAAAATGCCAACTAAACAAATTAGTAAATATTAGTTTAAAAAGAAATGTATTTCAGGTATATAACCAAGCAGCATCTATTATCTCTTACTATTGTTATCAGGTTCTGTACCTATAATAGCATACTCACCACCTGGACCTGTAGGGTTGATAGCAGTAATGTTATCAGGTTCGGTAGCACCAGCAGATGCTGATTGTACTCTAATTGCTGTAGTAGTTGTCATAGCTAGGGACTACTGCAATAACAATAGTTAGAATTGAAGGAACATTCAGAATTGCAAGACAAAATATGCAACATGATAACAGTAAAACAATTGCAAATAATTGTCCAGGCTTTGAAAACGATGAAATTATAAGAGAGGTGACTAAGGTTAATTCTGAATTTTATCATGCTTTTGGAGGTAATTGAAAAGAAATTAAATTAGATATGTTTGTTATTAAACTATTTATATAGACTACCTATATTATTATTAACATAGGTTTATAAGATTAATAATTGGTATGTGCCATTGTGCAAAAGATTAGTAACGTGTTGATCGGACTATTGCTGCTGACTATTTTATTAGTATCAGACTCAAGTATCGCGTCTTCTACTAATACTAACACTAATACTACTAGCAACGATAGTTCTACTTTTGCAGGAACATCGAAAGTAAGCACACCTAAACTAAAGGTGGTGGCATCTTTCTTTCCAGTATATGAATTTGTAAGAAAAGTTGGAGGAGATAAAGTAGATGTGTCTGTCCTTGTACCATTAGGTGCAGAGCCTCACGATTTCGATCCTACTATCCAACAGATTCAAGATGTCGAATCAGCTGCTATATTAGTATACAATGGAGTAGGCATGGAGGCAATATGGATAAACAAAGTTAATCCAAAGCTTGCAGTTGATACTAGTAAGGGTTTAAATTTACTTGCAAGCAGGGATCCTGAAATTCATGCACCAGCAGATCCACATATTTGGTTGGATCCCATATTAGCAATTCATCAGGTTGAAAATATTCGTGATGGGCTGTCCAAGGTTGATCCCAATAATTCAGTATACTATGATCAGAACGCTCAAAAGTTCATAGGACAGCTAAAGTCTTTGGATGCTTCTATAAAATACAACCTATCGGGCTCTAACTGTGCGAAGAGAGATTTTATAGCATTCCATAATGCTTTTAGCTATTTTGCAAAACAATATGGTTTAAATCAACACAGTATTAAAGGGTTAACACCAGAGGGCGAAATACTCCCACAAAGACTTGTAGAAGTAGTACAGTTAGCAAAACATCTAGGAATAAATATCATCTATTCAGAAGATTTAATCAATCCTCGTTCATCTCAGGCAATTGCAGATGAAATTCCTAATGGCAAAGTGATGGTTCTAAGTCCAATTGAAGGCATAAACAAACAAGAACAACAACAAGGAATTGGATATCTACAAAAGATGTATCAGGATCTATCTGCTCTAAAGGAAGGATTACAGTGCAAGAAGTAAAAGAAGAAGTAGTAGTAGTATCAATTAAAAATGTATCTTATAATTATGGTCATTCCTCATCATCGTCTTTTGCATTAGACAATATTTCATTTAATGTAAATGCCGGTGATATTATAGGAATAATTGGTCCTAATGGTGCAGGCAAAAGCACGCTCTTTAGATGTATGCTTGGGCTAGTAGATGATTATAGAGGAGACATTACGATATTTGGCACAAACATTAAAAAAAGTAAAAAACCTCTTCAAAAGATAGGATATATACCGCAGCAAAGACTAATTGACCAGAATTTTCCTGCCACAGTACAGGAAATCGTATCACTAGGTATTGATGGAAGAAATATGCGTAGGTCTAAAGAGGAAATAATCTCTGCTATAAAAGTCGTAGAATTAGAGGATCTAAAAGATAGGCGAATAGGCGAACTCTCTGGCGGCCAACAACAAAGAGTACTCATCGCAAAGGCTCTAATAAATGACGCCAAGCTA
>JBJMFM010000335.1:0-2994 GCA_045808425.1 Nitrososphaeraceae archaeon
AAAGAACAAAGAAGAGAAAAAGAAGAAGTAAGCACAGCGACAACAACCACATCATATAACACAGCTCAAGCACAGCAAGAACAACAACATTCTGTTAATAGAGCACTAGATGAGACCAAGAACAATATTAGAAGAGCAACAGATGAAGCAAGAAAAGATATTCCACGTTACACTCAAGCTGCTAATGAATATCAAGAACAAACTATTCAAACAGCTAGAGAAATAGCTGATAACTTTCTCGAATCACAAAAAGAGATTATCAATTCACTACAATCAGCATGGCTACCTCAGATAGATGCAGCAAATAGAGCATTTGTTTCAAGCTGGATGTCACCTAGACATTTAGCTGACAATTATGCAAGAGTAGTTAGCAGCTATGTAGATAATACAATAGCAGTGACTAGAGTAGCAAATAACGCGGTATTTGCAAATATGGAAGCATTCAAGACATCTATTCAAAGTACAAGAGATAATGTGAGAGAGTTTTCTAGAATAAGCGTTAACAGCGCAAGAACATTCGAACAAACATCAAGAGATACTACAACTCGATTCTCTTACTAGAATCACGAAGCTAGAATCAATATTTTTTATTGGTACTCATTAGACGGTTTCAGCAGAGTACCAATACAATTTTATTTTCTTATTTCATCATTGAACACCAGAAGTTTGTTTTGTATTTACAATAATTTTCCATTTATAGAATAATAGTTTCCATACCATGTATCATTCCTGCATGTTAAGGTTATTTGAAGCGTTTGAATGATTAGCATTGTTCTTGATATTTTTTAATCAACCTAAATTACAGTTAGTTTTTACCTCTAAAGAAAATAGTGATGGATATTAGTTGTTAGAAGAGGAATTTTATTAATTTTTGAAAAATATTTTTTGGTCTTTATTTGGCCTTTTAGTTAGTACACCAACCCAGCGGCTTTAGCTACCTCTGAAACATTTTGATATTCTCTATCTTGTATCTTCTGAAGAGATGATACTATGTCTGCGTGAGGATTTCTTACCTCTACAAATTCTACTATCTTAGCTTTGTTTGCCGGAAAGTTAAGATCTTTTAGTATTTGTCCTAAAGATGCAGTTTTAGAATAGCTCTCTACATTTACTTCCTTTCTCTGACCTTCTATACCTCCCTGTTGGCTTATGATTTTTTCTACCTCTCCTGGAACGTCTTCTTTAGGTATTTGTGTAGGATCTCCCCTGTTGGTATTGTTGGCGCTATTTAAGGTCTGTCCAAACGACCTAGAAATATTTACTCCTATTCTGGATATATCTTTGGTATTGTCTTTTGCTTGCAACATTGAAGTGTTAAACGCTTCCATACTCGCAAATATCGTATTGTTTACTAGTCTTGTGGCTATTATGATATTATCTACGAAGCTCCTAACCATTCTTGAATATTGTTCTATCGTGCTTGTTGGTGACATCCAGCTTGAAACAAATGCTCTATTTGCTGCATCTATCTGAGGTAGCCATGCTGATTGTAGTGAATTGATAATCTCTTTTTGTGATTCTAGAAAGTTATCAGCTATTTCTCTAGCTGTTTGAATAGTTTGTTCTTGATATTCATTAGCAGCTTGAGTGTAACGTGGAATATCTTTTCTTGCTTCATCCGTTGCTCTTCTAATATTGTTCTTGGTCTCATCTAATGCTCTATTAACAGAATGTTGTTGTTCTTGCCGTACTTGAGCTGTGTCATATGATGTAGTTGTTGTTGCTGTACTTACTTCTTCTTTTTCTCTTCTTTGTTCTTTTGTTGACATGTACAGTAATATGCATTTACATGTATATAAACTATGGTATTTTATGGTATTAAATACCGTAAAAGACCGTAAAGTTACAAAAATAAGTGTAGGGAATTTCCATTAATACCTATAGATATGCATAATACAATCTCATGTCCCATCGCAACAAGCCTCTCAATATCATTGGAATATACAGTATAAAGAAGCTGACTACTAAACAAGGATCTATTATTATGCTGCCTTGCCTTGTGTATACTAGAATGGCACCTGGCAAATAAGTATAACCTATCCATGCAGGCTGTGTTTATGTAATCTTGAGATCTTTGAATGTCACAGTTATAGCTTCGCAAGGTAAAGATAGCTTCTTTTACTCTTTTCTATAGATCTGCGGATGACATATTACATTTAGAATGACTATTGGAAACTTTCGATCATCGTCATTCCTTATACCCAAATAATATATAATCTATACCAATGAATCTATCTTATAGATTGACTAATCAAAAATTCATAAATAAGATACGATACAATCTTAATATAGATGTCATCAACAAGTCCACCTGGTCCGGACGATTCAAGTACAAGTAGATCACTGAGATGCGAACAATGCGGCGGCATGACTTTTAGTACTACACAAGAGCTAGCAGAACATAATCGTAAAGAGCATGGAATGGGCTAAACCAAACTGTTCGTAATTATATCGTCCATATCTTCTTTTTAGATTATTATCCATCCATCCGTCTTTTGGAACAATAGGGAAATAGTCAATAACTAATACTATTAATTTTCAAACATGTCAATAATCTGTCGTTTCCTTACTGCAGTATATGATTCGTAATTTTTGCTTCAAGGTCTTTGAATCTCACTATAGTGTATGAGAGCAATGTTAGCCTAGCTTTTTACTATGTGCAGTAGAGAGAAAACTGTGGTTTCACTCTTCCACACGTTTTTAAATTTTAAGTAAGGCCAACAGTTATCACAAAACCTTTTGCTTTTGATTAACAATTGCTTCCAGTAAATCAATTGAATTCGATACAAGGCAATCGTCTCCTAAAACTCTACACGCTAGCTAAAGATAACGCAAGAAGAGGTTAAATGTATAGGAGAAAACAATATGGCAAACGTAACATTGATATTTTGTCACTTTCCTTTTTGTGATAGTTTCCCTGGAGGATTTCACCTCTTAGTTCTTCGTGGGAGAAGCAGCCTAGGCTTTTTTACTTGTACAGATATCTCTATTTAT
>JBJMFM010000336.1:0-3177 GCA_045808425.1 Nitrososphaeraceae archaeon
ATATTGCAAATAATTTAAAAATATCAAATCCAATAGCGATATCGTCTAAAACTGGATATGGAATTCATAAGCTGAAAACTATGATTGGAAGTCGTATAGATGTCGTTATTAACTAGTTAACTGACGTTAGAAATGCGTAACATATCGCGTTCTACCTGACACACTTACATCTTCAAGTTCGTATAAGCAGTCATAAACAAGATTTAAAACGACTCCTAATTGTGTGCAGCAATTAGTTTCCTTTGATGCCATTTGCCACAAGTACTGAATAGCAACCAAGACCACATTCTTCACAAATTGGTTTTGCTGCATTTTTGCTACTATTACTATCTGCACTTCCTATACAGCATGGCTGCTTTATCCTTCCCATATGATCTAAAGAGAGTATTGCCCACGATGGACACTGTACTGGCGTAGTGCCTATGCCTCCCCAGTTACCTTTCATCAATGACAACTGCTTTTCTCCATTAATTACAAAATCAGGATATTTCCTTCTTAAAGAAATAAGGTTGTCAACTACTTTGCTGCGTTCATCTCCAAATGGCATCCATAAAGGATCATTTTTTATGAACGGTGTATGAAATTGAAATCCTATTTTATTCACTTTACCCTTCCATTCTTCTACTAAATTTACAATGGTATTGTAATTTAAAGAGTTGATCGTCATTGTAATCCATATATCTTTCCAAGCTGGCTTACCTTTACGATCTGAGCCTTTTATATATTCTAAAATGTTTTGCTTTGTTTTTGCATATGCGCCTTTGCCTCTGATACTATCATGTACTTCTTCTGTTCCATCTAAGGATATCCAATAAAAATATAGATCTTCAAACCTTTTTAAAGGATACGTTCCATTTGTTACAACGCATACTCTTCTTGGCATTTCATCACAGAAAACTTGAATTATATCTGGACGCATTGTGGGTTCACCACCAACCAGAGTCACAACGTAGATGTGTTGCTTTTTGAAAGTTCTTCTGATAATTTGTCTCCATTGCTCTGCACTCAGGTCTTCTGCATCGTTTTTTCTATTCAACCACCAATAACAGTGACTGCAATGCAAATTACAAATATTGTTAACATCTACTGAGCCATACATTGCAGGCTTTGAATGGAAGAGTTTAATGCTAATGTATTTTTTAAATATGCTGACAAAAAAAGGCACTTCACGGATAAGGTCAGTTACACCACGACCATAAACCAAGTCTGCCATGTCTAATATGCAGTAATTTCATACGATTACAAAGTTTATAGAGGTTTAGTTTTTTTTGCTTTCTATGCGTGTGCATTATTAGAAGTCGTTCCAATCAGTTGAAGAGGCAGATAGTGCATATATTATTATTTGTGTTCTAATTGATATTCTACTCCGCATTGGTCTGAACAGAACTCATTGGAGTTGCTGTCCTCACCAATCTGGTCACCACAGTTTTTACAACGCCCTTTTTTATTCATATAATTAAGACGGTAAACTTGATATTATTACGTCTTTCTCTATTATGGAATCGTGAAGTGTAGAATAAGGTTAAGAGGTATATGAGTGCTATCGTTTATTAATAGTAAGTTGAATGTAAAGTAGATCCTTTGCCGTCTGTATTATCTAACCATATTATACCACCATGAGCTTCAACTATTTTCCTTGACAAATACAATTCTAGGCATGCTAAGTACTCTGATCTGATTATAACTTTCCCAAATAATATATTCTTAATTGATAGGTCAGTTCCTATTCCTTTATCTGATATATTCCCTTATGATAATACTGTCATTGCTTGCTTTGACATTTACATAACAATATGTGGCATTAGTTTAATAAAAAACAAAAACGAAGATATATATTTCGTGCTTATCGACATGAGCAATTCATATTAGGTCAAGAACCACTGACATCCAAAATGAGTTACGGCAGAGATAGTGGTTATGGTCGCAATAGAGGTAGGAGTTACGGTGGAGGTGGTAGTATAGTAGAGCTTTCAACAGAGGTTCTTCTGCTCCAAAACCAGTTGAAGTATGCAAGGAATATGAAGTAGATGTTACAGAAATCAGTAGACAAGGAGATGGTATTGCTAGGGTGCAAGGATTTGTAGTATTTGTTAAGATTGGAAAAGTTAAACAAAATGTTAAGGTTAAGGTTGAGCAAGTAGGAAATAGGTTTGCTACAGCAACACTTGTGATCTAAGCTATACAACAATTCGCCTTGCCACAGAAGTGTGGTTGATGAAATGTCTTAGGAAATTCTTTTATTTCGAATCGTCGATAAGAATTCTATCTCCTATAGCGCACTTTAGAAGTAGTATACTCAAAGATAGAAAGAATACTAAATAAATAACGTGCTGTAAGTAAAGAGAAGAAAAGTTGCCTCGAATTAACTGTAGAACTATACCAGAGCCTCAAGAAGGGACAAGACCCATATACAAGAAGAATGGCAGTAAAATTGAACCATTTATAGTGGGAAAAGGCGATATAGATTATATTTGTGGTAGATGTGACAACATTATTGCTCAAAATGTTTCTCAAAGTCAGATAGCCTCAGATGCAGTATTCCAATGTCCAAATTGTCAAGCATTCAATGAGATTGAATAAGTAGTTAATAAACAATAAATATGAATTGTATTACTATTTATCATCTAGTTCCTTACATTTTATGCTATGCTATTTGTTGATTTTGTTTTAATAACATGATCGTCTAATTCTCATGAGTATGCTTGATAGATCGTTCATTGAAGGCGAATAATAATGTGTTGCTCTAATTAGTTGATAAATTAATATGAATAAGAGGCATACCAGCTCCTGGTACTATAAAAAATTCAACTTCTGTATAAGATAATATAATCTTTAGAATCATTCACTGTAGCATTTAAAGCACATTTTAAATGGTCTAGCAGAGAGTTAACTAAAAATATGTTATAGACGTTTGCATGATGATAATATCAATGACATCGCTAACGTTTAACTGTCCTATATGTAAAAACCAGATGAAGCAGATTCATTTTGGAAAGGGTAGGCCAAACATCAAGTTAGAATTTGATCTGGGTGATGGAACAGCAGGTACAATTAACACTTCATTTATGTTCTGCAATGTATGTAATAATCTACAGTTTTTTGTACCTGCAGAGAAGGCAAATGAGTTCTCCAGGCTATTTAAGGAGTAAAATTAATTCCCTAGGTTTGTATATTGTA
>JBJMFM010000337.1:0-5169 GCA_045808425.1 Nitrososphaeraceae archaeon
TTCCTTGAGTATTGGTACTCCATTTAATTTTGGGGTTTTTAAATTTTTTCATCTGAGTAATATTATGATAAGTATGTATGTGAGCAATCATATCATACCATGGTTGTTGACCATGTTGGCGTCAATCTCTATAGAACAATAACCTGAGGCTTAGACTTTAACCGGAGCAATACATGTGTGTAATTGTATCATGTACACAAAGACATAAAGTCAATTCAGATACCGAATTTCAATCTGTAATATAGAATCTTATATCATATTCTTATATTATCATGTATGTATATATCGTGAATAATTTACTATGGAAAGTAACTCACAATTGCATTGATTGCAACGGTAGCAGCTGTCGCAACTATGATAACAAATATCACTATCAATGCATTTGCACAAACGGAACCAGACCCGGAGTAATTACGAACTAATTGTCTGCATGGTAATCAAATGGCGTGTAATACACTAAATGGGGACCGCGGTTCTTGCACTATACATCCTAGTCCTAACGAATCACCATTGAACGTATGTCCTAAAATAGCCTGTGCACAGTAACCCATTAGCTCAAGATGGATTGAATAAATCCTCTCTATTTCTTGATGTTATTCAGTATCTGCAAATGATTGGATATAGTAAAAACACAACACTAGGAAGAATTGTCTTCATTCTAGGTTAAAGCATATTTGAGCGTTAAAGTTCCATTGGAATAGAGCAATGTGTCATAAAAATATCTACTTTTTAGACCTAGCGTACAGAAGATAACAAACATGCAATTTTAGATGAGCCCAAATACGACTTTTCGTCATATTTAAGAAATTTAGATTGATGCCATATTCAAACAATCAAGAATTCTTAAATATAAATAAAAATATTTAGCTCATCAGACCATTATTGACGTTTTCACATGTTCGTATCGTGATTGAAGGATAAACTTCTTTTAATATCCAAGATGTAAATTTAAGATAATGCATAGAGGAGTTTGTAAAGGCATCTTTCAATGGGAAGCTAGTTGACATGATGGGAAAAATACATAATCTAAAAGATGGTAAAGTCGAAATTATTTGTTTTGGTTCTGATGTCGACAGATTATTCAATGCATTATAAGAATGGAAAAATACAAGATAATCACAAATTTATTGCCCCATTCATTTGAGCCAATCAGGCCAACAATTTTGAATCAACTCTTCAGGAGATACAACTGCATACTTGAGCTACTCAGTCCACTCTTCCAAAACCCTAGACTTGATATCTTCGTTTTACCATTCTGATTGGTCCTTCTTTAGTGTATCACATAATTCTAGCATATGCCGCAGCTATCTTTGTGCAAAGCAGGAATATCAATGCTCGGCATATAATTTGTTAATGTATTAAGATTTCTGGTTTTTATTAAAGAACCTCTTTTTCATATGAAGGTATAATTAGATAAGCCTATTTGTGTACGGCAAGTATTTGACTATATATCTTAATCCATCTGGATTAATTGAGGTTAAATATTATATATTTAACGTATATGATCACTAGCCTGGTCGTAGTTCACTTGATTTGAATATTAATTATTTCAATCCAAAACAATTCAAATTTATGCTTATGACCATGGTCTTGCTTAACGTTGTATACCGTCAAATATACAGTCAGACAGTGAGCATATTAGATTAATCCTGCTACCTTATCAGTAAACTAGCTCATGTTTACAAATTTATTATAGTCTAGTTTGCACTGGAGGCAGAAACTCGACGATTAACCGAAGTCTTTATGAAGTTCATATTATGATATGTCTATGCGTTCTCCTATTGCAAGCTATATAAGAAGAGTACTAGACTATCAAAATATATCTCTTATAATATCCAAACTTCAAGGTACGATATTCTGTAAGTTAAATTATCCTGCACTTTGTATTTTCAGTGTTTAATGCACGTTCAATGTATGTTATGATGTATTTTATAATGTCAAACATTTTTGGGTCGGTCCGTCGCGAGATCTTCATTGTTTTTCACTCAGTCTGGAGCAGCGAATACTTACCTCATCCCCATCATAAAAGAAGGTATTATACGCGTATTAATCTTTGTCAGTTGTTTTTGATAAGGCATGCTCTGCGCAGTCTTTTTAAAGTTCCTGATATATGGAGTGTTACAAGAGGAGGGTCTGTCAAGGCTATAGTAGACAATATATTATCAAGACCTATTAATTTACAGCTAATTATTATAAGGTTTATTCCTTCAGATCGAATAAACCGTATAGATGATTTTTCAGTTGCTATGTGACCAAAAAGTTCAGAATTTCTTTTTTTAATTAAGTCGACTATCCCAATTCCATTTTGCTGTCCACTATGCAATACTGCCAGATAGCGACGCTTGTCTCGTCTTTTAAGTATTTATAAGCACCTTCTATGGCATTTCGACTCAATCCAATCTCCAAGTTCTCGCCAGTAAGATTCAGGCTTTATATCACAAATTCTTAATATGGCATCAAAAGAAGGGCCAGAAATCATTTCCAATGCTGAACTTGCGCCGCTAGAGAGAATGAACTGACAATTGCTGGACTTACAAAATTTGTAGAGATTTCTTATTTGATTTAACCATTTTCCAACCTGCCATCCAGTCATTTTACGAACATCAACTAGATTTGCTTCCAACCCAATCCCACTTTTTACTTTCCTTTTTAGCGAGTTATCAATTCTTTGGAAATCTCTAACTACAAAAAGATCTATATTGGAAGAAGAAATAGATGACAGTTCATTAATGTTTTCAGAAATAACAAGATATGAATGGCCAGTTATTACTGATGATGAAAGTAGTTTTATATTAATACGATAAATAATATTTTCTTTTTCTACTCTGTTATTATTATTATCAAATCCTAGTACGTCAATTGCTAAAATTTTTGCCATTTTAGTGATCTCTACAAGATCATTAGCATGTATGCAAAGGTCTACCCGCTTGAAGCCAAGAGCACCCTGTAATTCTGTAAATTGCTGCTAGGTTTATATCTTCTGACTGGCCTGAAGCGAATTCTAATAGAATCTCTTTCAGAAAGAGAAATCCTTCCCTTACAGATCCTCTGTTTATCCAACCGAATGTATAGATTACCCTTCTCATCAACATATTTATCAAAAAAGTTTGAAAGGTGATATCTATCAATACTATTTAACAAGGATATGATTTTTAAAATAAGATCTTTAGCCACTTGACCGTCAATAGTGGCAGTGAGTACCAAAATTTTATTTCCCCAATGACCCTCAGAAAATGAGTACGAAAATTTTTCAGATGGTATTGAAAGAACATCAAATAAGGAATGCAGAATTTTATTTTCATCTTCAGTAGCATGAACTACGATATTGATTTCCGCAGAAGAAAATCTAATATCATCTACTGGAGCCATATGCAATAATGTGATAAATTATAACAAATATTAACTAAAAACTTATTGGAGTAGCTCTGATGATGATTCTTCTACGGATTGAGTTGTTTCAATTGCCTTTGCCTCTTGAACTGCTCTAGATTCTGGTGTTGAAATTAACTTTGTTTTCTTTATTCCTATGTGTCTAAATGATGCAATTTTCTTTGCCTCCTCCATAAGATCCGCTCCCATCTTGCCCATAGTTGCTTCCTGAATAAATTGGTCTACAGTTAATTTTCCAATCTTATTTGTCAGCACCTGCCGAGCAATAATTCTAATCTGGTGCTTTTTGGAAGCATTAAGACGTCTCTGACTGAATGCAATTACTGCAACCCTGAATGTATGACCATCCAAAGTTGTGTAATTGTATACGTCGTTAATCATTGAGCTTCCTCTCCTAATCAAACTTCTCAAAAATTCCTTTGCGTATTCGTGTCCCTTGAAAATAGTAGTAGCTGCACCATTGTTAACCCTATCAACTTGAACAAAGACTTTTGTCTGATGCTGTGTAGGATCTTGCTTTAAAATATCAAACATGGTATTTTCAATTACACGTCCCTTAGCACGATCAGCATCTGTGATTGGCACATAGTTCAAGGGGCTTCCTCCAAACGCAGATGGAGCATTAATTACTATCCACTGTTTGTCTCGCCATTTATCGCGTACTCTACCGCCTTTTTTAGCTCCCTTTGCCATGAAGACCAACAACGCTAGCCAAAATATAATCGTACGCCAACAAGTATCTAAAACAATTGCTCTTTAGTTGATAATAATTCAAAAATCAATATATGATGTATTATCATCTGCATAATATATCATTGCTATATTTGGTATGCTGTTGCAGACAATAAGGATGTCCATATTGTATCATGGGCCAGGTTAACTGGCATTTTGCAGTTTACAGATTTATTAGTTAAATACTGGCAAAAATGAAGACTTTTTAAGTCCATAAATGTAAAAACTTCATAGTATTCCTTATCTGCTGTTTATATTGATAAACTTCTCTCATTAAAGCATCTCTGTTTCTATGTCTCTTGCTCGCTGTTCCTTTAATTCTTCATACCATTTTCTTCTTCGCCCAGTGTTTGCTAGACGAGAGAGCTGATTGCGTTCATGTGGATTTTGTATACTCGCTTCCTGAACTATATCATTATCGTATATTTCAGAACAATGGGATTAAGGTTCCTCCTAGCTCAGCCTATAAAGACATACTATAGCCTCCCAAATATAGGAGAGAAATATGGACGAATCTACAACATTTTAAATATTCTTAGTATTCGTATTTTATTATGCTTCTGTATAAAGACATCATGGAAGGAAGATAGGCGGGTTCGACATTGTCCCGCTGCTTCTTTTCTTTAAACAATTACACTTCTTTCTTCAGACTGCATGGACGAGAAAATGTTGTTATTCTTTTCTCTTGACATTGTTTTAGAGCTTTCATTCCCTTAAGTACTTCATGCAAATACGACGACGCATCCAGGAAGAAGATCAAGGAATTATGTTGGTGTTCATGCCATTACAAGAAAAAAAGAGGGCCTTAGATACTTTTCAATCAATAAAGCAGTGGGAAAGAGGAGCTCCACAAAAAATGTACCAGCTGCTAACAAACCTTGTGTCAGCTTTGTTAATGATCATCATCCTTTTCTGTAAAATGATAAAACTCGAGTGCCAAAAGACTACTTGAAAGCTACAGCATAATCTCTTGCAAATTGACTAAAGGTTATAGGTTTGTTGCCTGTGACTTGCTCAACCGCAGTCGATATTTCTGATAGATAGCCT
>JBJMFM010000338.1:0-13434 GCA_045808425.1 Nitrososphaeraceae archaeon
CTGTCAATTTTAATTCAGGGCACAAAGCCATGTTAGGTCATTGCAAGATGATATTGGAACAAGATCCTGGTAAGATTGCAATCAATCCAGACAAATTCGATAAATTAAGTACTTCACTTAGAACAGCAGTAGACAATGATGGAACGTTAGATAAAGAATCAACATCTTACAACGATATATTCGATGCCTTTAGATTAGCATTGAAGTTTTATCATTTTGAAGATAGCAGTAACAATTAATACTCTAAAGCCTTTGTATTTTCGAAGACAACAGTAAAATAAGCTCAAATAAACAGTAGGGACTCTTCATTTCCACGACTTGATCAGTTATATCCTTGAAACGCATTACAGCAAATGTATGAAACAACAACATCATACAATTGAGATATTCTCAGCAAATTGTCCTTTGTGCAAGCATATTGTAGAGGATGTAGAAATTGGAAGATGTGAAGGCTGTAAGCAAATAGTTTATGACCTAAATAACATGACTGAAGATGTCAAGACAAAAATGAAAAATTATGGTGTTAAAGCAGTTCCTACCACCATTATAGACGGCAATATCAAGATTGAGGGTATACCTGATTTTCCTTGGATATGCGGGGAAGATTTATTTCAAAAACTCAAACACGATTATACATTTAACATGGACTGAAAAATAGTAGGTTTGCAGTCTACTTATTTACTCCTACTAGGAGCATTTTAAATCTCTCTTTCGAAGTATTAGTAATGAGTGAAGTCTGGAATAAAGTTTACAAATCAGACAATAGTTTCTTTGGAGAGGAACCTAGCAACTTTGCTTTGCTTTGTTTTAACCATATGAAAGCTAACAATGTAAAGAAAGTATTAGAACTAGGCGCAGGTCATGGTCGAGATACAATATTTTTTGCATCAAATGGAATTGAGGTGTATGCGTTAGACTATTCTCTAGTTGCCATCGATATATTAAACAAGATAGCAAAGGAAAAACGACTACCAATAAAATTACAAACCTTTGATGTTAAGAATCCTCTTCCATTTCCAGATGGCTACTTTGATGCTGTATATTCGCATATGCTTTTTAATATGCGCTTTTCAAAAGATGAGCTTCATTTTATATTTTCCGAGATAAAAAGAGTGATAAAACCAAAAGTGGGTTCGAATTTCTTTTCTGTCAGAAACCATCATGATAAATCTTATGGTAAAGGTAGAGAGATAGATAAAGGGATTTATGATATAGATGGTTTTCAAATTCGATTCTTTACAGAAAAGGAAATACAAGATTTGGCGTCAGCAGAGGGTTTTGAAATACTATGGATAAAAGAAGAATATGAAGAACCAGTTACAATTTATCTTGTATCGAGTATAAAAACAGATTAACTGCCTTCATTTTCAATAGCTGAGGCTAAGAGTCAAGATCAGCAAATTTCTTACGTAAAAAGAAGGCAGCCATTGAGGTTCCAACAAAAGTGGCAGACCAGTAAAGCCAAAGATTACCCAATACACCAGATAGTAATGCAGGTGCTAATGAACGAGCAGGATTCATAGAAGCACCAGAGATAAATGATAAGAAGAATATATCTAAACCAACGATTCCACCTATGGCTATTCCATTAAACCCTCTCAGTCCTCTACTATGAACAACTGCAAGTATTACTGCCATCAATAATAAAGAAGCTAAAACCTCTACTCCAAATATGATAGGTAGCGGATACCCATAGTTTGGAGCATTAGCACCAAGATTAGCATTATTGCCTATGACAAATTTTACAAAAAGACTACCAAGTAAAGCTCCAGTAATTTCTGCTGCAAGGTAATATACTAGCTGTGCCTTTGTGATATGTCTTGTAATTAAGAAACCGAGTGTAACAGCAGGATTGAAGTGTGCCATAGATATCTTTCCAAAAAGATAAACACCTATAGCAATACCTACAAATGGAGCAAGCGCAATAAATGGAACTCCTAATACACCATGCATTTTGGCATCTATAACTATGGAACCTGTAGCAAACACAACTACAATAAAAGTACCTATAAGTTCAAGTTCAACTATGAATTTCCTTTGATTAATATTTAATTTGTGGGCTACTTTTAACAAGATTTGCTACAAGTTGTTTTACTCTCTATTCAATGTCATCTCTGATTCCTCTTACTTTGGATCTTTATTCTCCATTCTATAACATCATGAATGAATAGTCTAGGACATGATTCCTTGTCCATGCATCCCATATTACTGTCATCGCAGCATTCTCCGGGTATACAGCAACGATCTGAACTACCAGTTAATGCTAACTTGCTATATCTTTCTTTAATGTATGTGCTTGCATGTACAATTCTTTTACAAAAGAAACTATTTAAGATGTCAAGAGAAGCTAAGGAAAGTAAGCGTAATTATGGAAACAAATGGGAAACTAGTGAGAGCAAGAAGAATAAGAGGAAGCATAAAAGAATTACCAATAATAGAAGATAGTACTCAACTGTGTGACTTTAATGGCTATGATGCAGGTGCATTGATGAAAGAGACTTCTAGACTTAGGAAATTAATCACAAAAAGAGGAACACTTGAAATCCTTATACATCTATGTTGTACCACAAATCCAGTTAGATATATCAAATTCAGAAATACCTTAAAGGGCTTTAGCAGTAAAACTCTGGCCGCAAGACTTAAGGAACTTGAAACAGGTGGAGTATTAGAAAGACAATCATATAATGAAATTCCTCCAAGAGTAGAGTATAAATTGACAACAAAAGGCCAAGAACTCATAGAGTCTATAATTGATTTGTTGCGGTGGATGAGAAAATGGTCTATGACAAAGTAATCTATATATTAACCGGGAAGGTATTTGATGATAAGCCATTCTTTTTTCATAATTTTTAGAGCCAATTCCATAGTTTCTGGATCATCAAATACATATTTTATAATATCCAAACTTCAGGTACAACATTGTGTAAGTTAAACTATGCAGGTACACTTCGTATTTTTAGTATTTAATGCTTTATCAACTTATTTATTGTTACTAGGATTAGTAATGATATCGATAGGAGATATTTGTATGTGTATAACTAAAAAAGATGGATTTCTCTTATGCGATCAGTCAAAACTGCCAAACCAGAGTATTTTTTACCATTCTTATTTAGTCAAATAATTAGTATCATGATAATAAAGTACTATACTCCTGTTTGTATTCATTGTAAAAATAGTCTAGCAGAGATATTTCAAGAGAATGGTGATTTCTGTTTGGATTGTTGGCAAGAATTGACGTATCCTAAATTTCAATAAATGACCGTAGTAATACTTGAGCTAAGTGAATGATAGAACCACATATCTTTCGATATATATTTGTGACTTTTCCGGTTCATTTGACTCATAATATAAAGTCTAATTATAACGTCTATCTTATCAGCGATAGAAAAGGAGCCCGGATCTGCAAGGATGGGGACAGACCGGCGACGGGTGAGAGATCTAGAGGTATTGGTCGACAAAAACTTGCAGCCCGTGCCCGTTTGATGTGAATTTGAAAGCAACAACCATAAAGAGTTACCTTATCTTAGTTGACTATAGGTATATTTCATATTTATTAATACAATGGCAGCTATAGGCAGAAACTTAGGCGCGAATATAATTAAGAATACTGGAGACAGTTTCATATATTATTTTCCGAAAACATCTGATTCCACTATATATCTGATTTTAAAAGTGTCCTTGATTGTGGTTTGACTATGATAGCAGTAAATCCAATGATCAATGCAAAGTTGCAAGAGGAACTACTATTACAGTCACTTTACTATAGAATTAGTGCTGAATATGAATGGGTTGAGGCTGCGCTATCATTAATTTCTACAAATTAAGATCTGTTTGGTCCTACTGTTAGTATATGTGCAGAGATAAATTCCATGGCTCATCTAAATGGAAATGGTGATCGGTAGAGATCTATATCAATTGTAAAATCTTCTCCTGGAGATGAGTATTATATTTTTGATGAAATATTGGAATACTCAATTGACAGCCATAAATGTAGCTATCTAGTATATTCTGTAAGAAGAACAAATCATAACATGACACTCTAGATTTGTATAAGGGTGCTGTTTTCTGAATTAAATCTTATTGTTCCATTATTTACCTTTATCACATCTTACATGTATCATGTTAATGATATTATGCACAGTATTCTATTTGGCAATACTAAGTCATAAAATCAACCTGGTATTTGCTATAAAAGCAAAAGAAAAGGAATATGTAATCAATTCATATCATAATTATCTAATCAGCGTGACTGAATAAAAAATGTAACTGAGGAGGCTTTATTGTCATGTGGTTGTTGTTGATGTAGTGTTGTGTTTTTCTCTGGTATGTGCATCTAGATCTCCTAGCGAATTAAATATCATGCCACACACATTGCACCTATAACCACCCATACCTTGTGCTGACATTATTACACTGTTTATTATTAATTCCTAACTGTTATTTGAGTTTTGAAGAACATATTGCCCTTACTATGTTTGCATTATGGTCTTACCGAGCGTGTTAAGTACTATGTAAGTATAAACGGAAATATAATATGATAAGTTTACAAAGGTAAAGAAAGAGCGGTGGCTGTATATTACTCTAGCGTCTCACTGATGAGCAACTTTTTTCTACCAATGAGATCTGTTTCTGAATTAAAGAAATTACCTTACTTCCATTATAAAATAGAAAATATACATCGTCAATTTTTTACTTCAGATGCAGAAGAACTAAATATCATGTGTCACAGTGAAAAGCCAAGATAAAAAACACAAGCAAACAATTTATGTTTACAGGGAAGAAGCACAGGTATTAAGGGAATTCATAATAACCTACGCATAGATTATGATATACTGCTGAGAAAGTCCAAATCATAGACATATCATAACGAAGAAAAATATCAAATTGTAAAGTATGTGTGAATCTGCTACATCAATACATACTAATGGATATTTTTTAATAGGTAACAATATCATTCTTATATTATGTATTCTGAACAGTTTCATCCTCATCATAGTCTCCTTCTTCTAACTCATCTTGCTCATTGTCTTCTAACTCATGGGTGTCTTCCCTAATTTCTTCTCTTTCTGTTTCGCCGCTCATGTTACTAATAGAAGAATTCATTAATATAAGAGTACATCTTTAATAAAGCCTCGCTGTGAAGGACTTTGTGGATGATCTAGGCTGAAGTAACAGTAATTAATTATTATATTAGTTAACCTTATAGTAGCAACTCCCGTATGATTAGAGAAAATCAATTGCCGATGATAAAGCTGCTCCCTGTTAAGTATCTGCCGGTAATGTTTGCACAATACAAGAAAATGACTATTAATAATAATATTGTTTATGTACATAGCACCGTTTCCATGGCTTATTAGGTAATGCAACCATCACTGTATGACCAGTTTTTGGAAATGTCCTATCCAGCCCGTCTGCTAGAAAAATGAATAATAAGATTTTACCACCTGATGATAAACTTATTCAAGTGGGGTTTAGAGTAAATGATAAAGCTTATGTATAGTTGCATGACAAAGCAAATAAATTAAGCAACAAATTTTTGATGAATTCTATACACAAGAAAAAGCGGTATTTATTTATTTATTTAGTAACCACCATATTTTTAAAGTATATTGGGTGTTATACACACCGCAATAACGATCATGAAGTATTTATTTTATGGTATTGTAGGAATGACGCTGTAACTATAAGAAGGTAAAGACATTATACAATGTATCTTTTAGATAGCACCTTCTTAAATTGCTGATATTCTTATTTCTTTTAAATCAAGCGCAATAATGATGTATCTATATTAATATCATTTCTATATACAGTTAGTTAATATAAATGCCGCAACTTTCAAGGAAAGCAACATTTTATGCAGTTTTGGCAGCAGGAATTGCATTCATAGTGATTGGAATAGCATCCGTTCTTTATAATAATATACCAGTGGATGTACCACTGACCGGGACTATAAAACCTAGTATGACAGATATTCTGACACCTAATATGAATATTGGTAATACCGCACACGTTGTTATTAACGGATCCGTCTTTAATGTCATTATTACAGATCCTAACAAACAATTGATGAAATCTGCAGATGCTGTTTCCAATTTTGATTATAACTTAATTGCTAAAAAAGAAGGAGTACATAGAATTGAAATTAAGAATATAGGTACTTCTGAATTAGCCATAAGTGGACATGCCAAGACTAAAGGTAATGAGATTGCATTTGGTGGACAAATGATGTTAATAATAACAGGCATAATTGTAACAGGATTCAGCCTTAGACTAAGACATTAGATCAATGAAACTCTGCTTTTTTATAAGAACCCAAGATCTTAAAAAAGGCACTTTTATTTTTGACTAATTGTAATGCATGTGCAATATTTTCATCACTTGCGTGTCCCTCTAAGTCGACATAAAAGTTGTACTCCCAGAGTGCCTCTTTTGTAGGACGCGATTCTATTTTGGTAAGGTTAATCTGTCTATGGGCAAATTCTTCTAAGATGCTAAACAATGCTCCAGGAACATGCCTGACAGAAAATATGATCGATGTTCTGTCATTATTAGTTGGTTTTGTCTCATTCTTTGAGAGAACCAAAAATCTTGTAAAATTGTTTTTTTTGTCTTCTATTCCTTCCTCTAGAATCTCCATTTCGTAAATTTCTGCTGCTCTTTTACTAGCTATTGCGGCCCCATCCATAATTTTTTTTTCTTTAATAAGCTTTACAGCACCGGCAGTATCATAGGTTGGAACAGGTTCCAATCCCTTGCTTTGTAAATAACTCCTGCATTGACCAAGAGCCTGCGGATGTGAATATGCCAACTTTATTGTTGAACTTGCATGCTTATTTGTGATAAGACAATGTCTGATCCTCTGATAAATTTCACCTGACACTAGCATGCTTGTCAGGAACAGTAAATCATAAATTTCACTGATACTACCTTCGATAGAATTTTCGACTGGAACCACTGCAAAATCTACTTTACCTGTTTCCATGATATCAAATATTTCTTGAAAAGATCTCATAGGAACCAGTTCTGCATTTGAAAAATATTGTAAAGCAGCCATTTCGCTATATGCACCTTGTTCACCTTGGAAAGCAACTCTCTGCTTTACCATAACTAGTTACTACTAATCTCTAATTATTATTATGACCTGTTTTATGAATCAGCCTGAATGTCTCTTTGCCATAATCATTGGTTAGCTTGCGTTCTTCATATGAGCCGCATTCGATACATTTTATTGTGTTATTCACTCTGACGGTATCGTCACCACAATTAAAACATAGAGCATAGAGAACGCCAAATTCTTTTTCATCTATTGTAATATGAATAGTTGAATTTAACAGGCTGATTACTCGACCCCTAACAATATCGCCTATTCTAAATATGATTCTGCCTCGCCGATCTCCTCGGTCACGACCAAAGCCGGCACCTCCTCCTAATCTTGTGGAGGCAATTGCAGAAAATCCTGCATCTGACTTCTTATCATTTATATACAGTATCCTCACTGAAAACATATTTCCAAATAGCATTTCTATATACCCAATTATTATGTCTCCAATTTTTGGCAACATAGGCGAGTTTTTTTGGTCAATCTTGACTATGCGTCTTTTGAAATCATAAACCTTAACACCAAGAGCAGTTGATCTGACTGACCCGTTATCTATGTAGGTGTTTTTTCCTGCTTCAAATTCCTCAATAGATGCGACCTGTTCTCCAGGCAATATAGGTGATCTAACTATCTTGTCTCTTTTCATATCATGTAAAATCAGTAGATATTTTGAAAGTTATAACTGTTACATAGTGATATATGGAAAAAAGATATCTAATATGCAGTTTTATACACAAATAGGTATAGAGATTATATTAATAATAGCGATATTGTTTCAATATATGTAAAACTATATCTATTCGATTTTCATGCCCTTTGCAACAGCCTCATCAATTGACATTGCGCATAATCGATCATTGTTTGCATTACGAAAACTTTGGTAAAATAAGTTGTTACGTGCAACGCTCTAACTTGGCCGGTCTATAGATAGAAGAAAGGAAAGAAAGATATATCTACCACTGATTGGACTGCAATCTCTAAAATATTTATGACGCATGATATACTGGGATACTTTAACATAAACCGAGTTCTTTCCAATTCTATTATCAATCAATCAATTTTTGCTAATTAGGATCAATCGATTATTAAATTCGATGGCAAGGCTTTTTTGTTTTAGCTTCAAACGAACCTTGTTTGCAAAGCTTATCATATTTTCCTCATTTATATCCGAGGTATGTATCTCAGCACGAATATACTTGACAGGTTCAAATTTACCCTCAAAATATCCATCCAGTTCGATGAGTGACATTCCTCTATATTTGGAAGCCATATCTCGCACAACCTCCAGATATCCTTCAACTCTAGGTAAATAGAACTTGATGGAATCAGACAGTACTTTTACTTTAAAAGCATTCCCATGCTTCCCTTTAGTTTTATTCATGTCCTCTATAATTGTTGTTGACGATAGCCAAATCTTTTGTTGTTTGTCAAAGATATGATTAGAGTATGACCATTGGCGTTTTGGACTTGACCTTCAACATTCTAATAATACTATTGATATGCCGGATATATTTTATTCATAATTAGGGTATTCCATACAATCAAGTGATCCCTCTTATTTATCGTAGTATGAAGACTTGGAGATCTTCCCATAGTTAAATTCTGACAAAGAATATGTATCTACATTACACATTAGATATAACAATTAATTATATTGTCTCATAGCAAGTATTATTATCTGCACGTTTGTATTAAATATCGTCAGATTAGATGAATAAACGAGTAGAATAAGCAAGTAGAGGAAACACTAACGACAAAAATGATGACAGCAGTAGGAGAAGATAGAAAGCAAGAAGTGGAAGTTTTGGACAGGAAAATTGCCATTGCAACTGAAGGTTTTACTACAAATAAGTTTTGCGAGTTAGTACTAAAAGATAGGAATAGGCTTTCTATAGAAAATACTCTGATAGGTATGACATCAATACCTGTTAGAGTTAATTTAACTAGTGTTGCAGGTATTAATGCGTGGAGTGTAGATCATATATTTACTGCAGAAGATAAACAAACATTTTTTAGAGAAACTTATATGGTCAATAATGGCAAATTGTATAAGTTCACTTACCTATCACCGCCGCTTAAAGTTCCTGCAACACTACCGATAGCACAAAAGATGATAGATTCATTTCAATTTATAGAATGATGTAAAAAAAGTACGATTAGGCTGAAACCAAATAAACTCGACACATATGACTTAATCCAACACCACATAATGAAGTAATAAGTAGAATAAATATGACAAACTGGCATGACAGCCATTGATGATAGTTAAGAGAGCTGATCCTGGTGTATTTGAAGGTGCAAGTCTTGAAAATGCTAAATGAAATAGAGGCACTGTTGGCTAATGGATATACGTTAAAGTCCATAGTAGAATGTAATGGTGAAATATTTGCATCCTTGCTAAATGAATCTGAATTAAGAAGAGGAATAGGAAGAAGAAAACGAAAAGAGTAACAGAGTAACATTTTGATATTGAATTGCTACCAATATCCTTAGGGAAATGGTATAGGTAAAAAGAAAGGTGTATTATCTTTTGTTGAGGTAGTAGTAGATTGACCATGGTTGCTTAAGTCTTGCTGATCATGAGTAGGACAAGTTGATCCTTGTTCACATGTTGCTGGTGGTAGCGGTGGCGGTGGTGAAATTGTCTCACCAGGTGAGACAATTCGTCCAGTTCCTTGTTGCTCTCGTTCGCCTGTTTTTGGAGATCCTACCGCCTGCAAATTGTTATCGATACCTGTATTGCTGTTGTCATCATTAGAACCTGGCTCTTGTTGTTGCTGATTATCGTTTGTACCTCTGTCATTATTTTTATTATTACCACTATTATCTTCATTGTTGGAGTTATCCGAAGAAATTTTAGCGTCTGAGCCAGTAATAGGACTACATCCTTTCTCTTCTTTCTACATCCTTTTCTCTTTGTATCGCTGCAGTTCTAGCTCTGTATAGGCGTGGATCTCTTTCAGCACGGGCTTCTTGTAGCTTTCTTTGTAGTTCAACTATATGATCTGACATTTTTTATTGTATCAATATATTATTAGGAGCAAGTTAGTTTTAAGATTTTAAGATCTTGTTGATTGATGTACTTGACAGAGAAGTGATGGATAGCTTATGCAGACCAGGAAATGCTCCACCCATCGATCAACTACTTGTGAATAATATCAAAAAAACATGGAGAAAATAACAGATTTTATACCTTTTTTATTATTATTGTTCTAAAACACTATACCATATTACACTTTATATTTGTCATACCACTGTTATTTGTTGACGGACTACGAGAAATAATAGAACTGCAATATTGCATAATGCTGAAGTAATAAATACACTATTGCAGATTTTCTCTAATGCCCAGTATAAAATAGATATTTGTGGAAATTCTAAATTTCTAACAAAAGTATTCTCATTTTCTGCAGTAAACAAGATTAGGCTTGATGCATGTAAGAGAAAGGGCTTAAGGCAAAGGTATGTTTTCGAAATCACAAAAGAAAATATTTATTATTGCAAAACCCTCATGAAGGGAGCCGAGCTTCGGCATTTAGACGAAAACGAAGCAAACTTTGTAACAAATGAGATAGAATGTTTGGGCTTTGTAACTATGCAGAAAGAATCACTACAAGCTACTTACAGTGATATTATAGAAATCGTAGAACAACAACAGTCTGTATTTGAGACTTTTTGGAATAAGGCAATTCCAGCAGAAAATAAGATAAGAGAGATAGAAGAAGGCTTAAACTCTGAATATCTTGAAGTCATTTCAGATCGTAAAAAAGCAACTGATATTTATATTGAGCTTGCGAGATCTGTAGAAAAAGAGGCTCTGTTTCTTTTTGCTAACAGTAAATCTATCATTAGAGCAGATAGATTAGGAGTTTTAGATTGTTTAATTGATGCTTCAAAGAGTAAAGGAGCTTTGATAAAGATTATCTCCCCTATAACACAGGAGAATTCACAAATTGTACAACAAACTTGTGAGAAAGCTCCAAATATTAGAATTCTCAACGGAGGTAGTTCTCACTCTGGTTTATTCATAGCAGATGGCAAAAGATTTATCAGATTTCAGCTTAAGGAGCCTAAAGCCGAAGAGTTTTCAGATGCAATAGCATTAATAGAGCACTCAAATAGTAGCGTTGGAGTATATTCTGCTAGATCATTTTTTGAATTACTGTGGAATGAACGTCTTCAGTATGAAAAACTTAAACAAGTAGATGAGATGAAGAGTGAATTTATTAATGTGGCTGCTCATGAGTTGCGTACTCCTATTCAACCAATACTTAGTTTATCCCAAGTTCTTCAGTCTGGAACGAATGACACCAAACAACAAGAACTTTTAGATATTATCGTAAGAAATGCAAAAAGGCTGCAACGCCTTACAGATGATATTCTAGATGTAACAAAGATAGAAAGCCATTCTCTAAACTTGAATAAGGAGCGTTTTAATCTTATAGAGTTGATATCAAATATACTACAGGATGTCACTAGTCAAATTGAAAAGGCTAATAGTGGAAAACTGAAATTAGTGTTTTACAAACCTAATGGTGATAGTGGTAATCAAGGGATTGTTATAGAAGCTGATAAAGCAAGGATAACCCAGGTGTTTTTAAATCTATTAAATAATGCCATCAAGTTCACAGAGGAAGGAACTATATCTATTGATGTAAAAGCAGCAGAAGAAAATAATAATAATGATGATGTTATTATAGTTAGTATAAAGGATACGGGTGATGGCATAGACTCTGAAATAATGCCAAGGTTGTTTACAAAATTTGCTTCAAAGTGTTCAGAAGGCACTGGTTTAGGATTGTATATATCAAAGAGCATTGTAGAAGCTCATGGTGGCAAAATATGGGCTGAGAATAATAGTGACGCTACTGTAGAAAAAAGAACAATGGGAGCAACATTTTATTTTAGTCTACCAGTAATGAATAAATCATCAGCAATACTGAATCAACACAAACAGCAAAAACAAGATGCTGATAATCAACGGAGAAGGATATGACAAAGTCACCGCCATCAGTATTATTAGAGAAATCCAAATCCTTAATGCATTCTAAATATGAAACTCTAATTAAATATACACTCGTACCTTCAATTCCTCTTTCAATAATAGCAATCCTATCTATCAATCCCAATACTTGGGTCGCATCTGAAATTCACCATTTCTACATTGAGTTAATTGCAGTAATACTTGCTGCTGTATTGGCATTCTATTATATATTAAGGGCTCATACGCTAAATGATAAATTCAGCCTGTTTATAGGAATAGGATTCCTTACCAGTGCTTTAATTGATTTGCTACATGTTATCGTGTCCTATGTTTCGATCAACGATCCCATATTCTTGAAATACTTCATTCCTCAGACATGGTTTGCTGGAAGAATATTTCTAAGTGCCATGTTAGTTATGGCAATTGCAAAGTTCTCCACTTTATCCCCATCATCTACAAAAGAAGATAAGCATCAGGAACAGAAAGCAAAAGGACAGGGAGAAGATGTACAACAACGGCAACAAACAAACAAGTTGCAGAAAACTGTAGTAGTTTATTTAACAATACTTGCAATACTTGCAGCAAGCGTTGCCATAAGCTCGCTATTCTTGGTTTTTCCGGCTAGCGTAATAGATGATTACTCTATACATAGGCCATATGAGATACCTTCGCTTGCATTATTTATAGTCGCTTTGATTTATTTTTACAAAAATGAACTTTATAAGAGAAAGGATGCCTTCTATAAAGGGCTACTAGGATATCTAATAGTTGATATCTTTTCTCAAATAATAATGTCTTATTCTGCCATATCATTTGATACGGCACACAATGTAGCTCATGTTCTCAAAGATGCTGGTTATTTTATTAATATCATAGCACTAGCATTATCAAGTATTGAATATAATGCACGGTTAAGACAAAGTAACGATAGGCTAAAAGAAAGAGAAGAAATAATTTGTGTTCAATATGAAAGACTAAAAGAATCAGATAACATGAAAAATGAATTTATCAATGTAGCAGCTCATGAGTTGCGAACACCTATTCAACCTATTCTTAGCTTAACTGAAGTTCTTAGATCCAAGATAAGCGATACCGAGCAGCAAGAATTATTAGATGTTATTCTTAGAAATGCTAAGAGATCACAGAGGCTTACAAGCGACATACTGGATGTAACAAGAATTGAAAGCGAATCGCTAAATCTAAAGAAGGAATGCTTCAACTTAAATGATGTAATAACAAACACTGTAGACGATATAATAACAAACAGCGAATTTGCAAAACCTTATGAGAAACGTATTAAGCTGCTATATCAACCTCATGATATCTTCGTAGAAGCTGATAAAGCAAGGAT
>JBJMFM010000339.1:0-5981 GCA_045808425.1 Nitrososphaeraceae archaeon
AAACGATTTCACAAGATAAGGTTTTCTAAAGTGGGATAGTTAGTTAGCTAATCCATCTTTTATCAAATCTCTAAAGCTGCAGATAGGTGAAGAAGCAGATTATGATAAAGTAATTGCCAGATATAGATCAGAAGGGTTAGGTGATAGCTGGAGCGAACATATGCGGATAGTTCCCGTGAATTTCAACAAAGAGCACAAAGCTATGTTAGGACATTGCAAGATGATTGGTCCTTTTCTTGCGAATGGACCCGATTGAACCATTGTTGCTTCTATCCTTCCAGATAAATCCCATGCTATCTTTTAGTCTATTCTAGCACCGACTAGGCTATAATCTTAAAGTTACATTTCTTTCTATACATCCATCAGTATATGCATGATATCAATTACATTTCCTTTGAGCTCCTCGGCGATCACGAGCCGGTCTGGGATCTGGTTCGGAAACCCAGCCTTCCAAACCCTCTCAAGTATCTCTGGGGATGCATGTTGGCGCATAACTCTCACAACATCAGGTGTCGCGACTGCTCTAGCATTTGGGAAGCGCTCAAGAAGAGCTCCGATTCCAAACCAATGGTCTCCATGGCCATGCGTAATATAGATTGTTGTCAGGTTCTTGCCGCTTGCCGCAACCCAATCCACTAGGGCATCAGCCTGCTTGACGGTCATAAAGGCGTCGACTAGAACGGCGTCTCGCTTGCCATAGATGAGGGTTGACGCGATTGCCTGAAACATCGCCTGTTTCATCCCCGGAGGCAGGTCGCTCGTGGCAACGGGTATACCGGGCGTTATGAGCACGTCCCAGTTGAGCGGCGGGATGTCTCTAGTTCCGACTTCAGTCATAACGGTCTGATCCTAGGAGTGAAGTGCTACAGCTGCTAAGCCTAGAGTGGAGGGCCTTGATGAAAAGAAGATAGTAATCGTTAGTTAATTGCTTGCCTAGAATTTTGATTACTTGATCTAGGCTCATCTCTGCAAAGTCTATGTTAGATTTCAAGTCAGTCCCATGAGCGGCGCGCTCAATACTTGCTGCAAAATGAGAGGAATTTCTTGTCCTCATTTACTAGTTTCCGTAGTTGAATTATCGCTAAAGAAATTGTTGAGTGATTTTACTACAAAAACTGGCTGCTCTTCTGGAATAAAATGACCTGAATTTGGCACTATAATACCCTGAACATTTTGAGCTAGTATTTTCATCCCGTATACGATAGTTTGCATAGTGATATTACCTCCTAATGCTGGAATGTATCCTGCTCCTACAGCCAATACTGGCATTGTAAGCTTAGTCTTAGAATAATTCTGATTTTGAATCTCATCCTGAGGAAAAGCTCTATAATACTCAAATCCCGCACGCATTCCACCTGGAGCAGAATAATGGCTAACATATTCATTGATATCTGCCTGTGTTATCGCAGCTGAATTATACGTAAGGCCATGATAGAACCATGATAAATATATCAACTCTTTTCCTTGTACAAGGGCTTCTGGTACATTCGGTGTTTGATGTAATGGGACCCACCATAGTGGCGCTCTTCCGGGAGATGCGAAACCTGGAATCGGGGCTTCCCAGACTGCTAACCTCGTTACTTCCGTAGGATGTTCAGCTGCGTAAGGATAAGCTATCAGTGCTCCGATATCATGACCCACTAGGAAAACTGTTTTAAATCCTAGCTGAGCAACTAGTTGATGTATATCTTCAGCTGCCGTCTTACCGTCATAACCAGTTGGTGGTTTTCAAGAGTCTCCAAGGCCTCGCAGATCAGGTGCAATGACAGTATAGTTCTTGGCTAAGGATGGCATTATTTTATGCCATGCATACCATGTTTCTGGCCATCCGTGTAATAAAACTACAGGATCACCATGTCCTCCAATAACATAGTGCATTTGAATACCATTAACTGAAGCCGTATTATGAGAAAATGTCATGTTATCCATCTGAAAAGAATTACCATTAGGCTGTTGTTGTTGTGCCATCGCAGTACGATTTTGATTTGATAATAATGGAAAAGCAAACAATGTGCCTGTAGTAATAATGCCAATCATAAGAAATGTTGTTGCAGTTATACGACGTGAAGCACGGAATTTGGGTTTATCTTTGTCGATCATTATAGTCTAGTAGTCGGTTTGTTATAATAGTATGACGGGTACATTGCCTTGCATTGTACCTTTGAGAGCAGGACCATCTTCAAACTTGGGCCTTAAAATAAGGTCAGATTTGTTTCACAACCCTCTCATTCAGAACACAACGCCACGCTATGACACTGCAAAATGATACTTGAGAGCGACGGTGGTAGAATAGCCATTAATCCAGACAAATTTGACAAACTAATCACAGCATTGAGTACAGCAGTAGATAATGATGGAACGCCGAATAAAGAAGCAACATCATACAATGACATGTTTGATGCATTTAGACTGGCGTTGAAGTTTTACAGGTTTAGAGATAGCAACAGTGAATAGTATTTATCGCAACCGATACGATGAGTATGCCTAGAGTTGATTATACTGAAGAAAGGAACAGATCTAGCTTTTTAAATGATATTTTTCTATAGGTGCAGTACCTTCTTTAAATGTTACAACCAGAGTGTCGCCCACTTTATACGGACAATTTGGTATGGAGCGAGGATGACGATCTGATGCTTCGACTATACAAGTTCCATGGTTATCTTTAATGATAACCTTAGTTTCACCAGTCACTTCTTTTCTAATTAAATCCTTAAGATGAAAACCAAACAAAGCCTGAACACCAAAGATTCCTCCTATGATAATAAGAATTGCAAGAGCTGCCAACTTTTTACCAGACATTTTAGAGAAGATGGAAGAAGAGGATGAATCAGATATTATTACAGTAAAACTCAATTTAAGGTATTTGGACATTCGATAAAGATACTTAGAAGAAGACATCAAATCTGTATCAATTCTTAGGACAAAGGAAGTAGTAGCTGCAAATTAGGCTAACTAATATTCTGCAGATTAAATTGTTTCTTCATGAAGTTTTGAAATTCTTGATGCAAAGTCATTTAAGGTATGAACCACAATATTTTCTGTATGTGTGGTTTAGATTATGAAAGCATAGTAAATCCTCACAAAAAGGGAGAGAATAAAGAGTATATTGAAAATCTGCACAAACAAAAAGGCTTTACAAAAGAAATGGAAGGACCTGGTGGATATTTCCTAGAGCCTGGGGGATACATAGTAGACACACGAAACATCAAAGATCAAGCCAAAAAGTGTAGTTGATCTTGTCAATCTATCATAAGTAGATCTCTTTCTTTAATAGAAGAAGATACTTTGTGATTGTGAAAGTCATCGGTAGTATTTTTGTTCCTTCTGCTGCAGTTGTTTCTCATCTTTATATCAATCATTTTATTTTTGCCTTCATGGCTATTCATAATTTCGATGCACTTGTCAAATCTTGGAAGGATAGTTTTGTTATACTGTAAGGCTGGTTTATCATTATGATGATATGCACCATGTTTATATGGTATTGACACAACAACTAGCACATCTTCTAATGTCCTTGATTTTGTAATTGAATTTACAATTCCATTTATAAGATATCTTGCTTCGTTAGCTTCAATTTGTGGGTCACGAGTGAACATGTCCAATAAATCAGAGACAACTACAATTTTGGCTTGATATTGCTGAATAACCTTTGGTAATTGATTTATGACTATGTCTGCCAGTTGATAGACTGTAAAACACCTAGTTATGATTGTGTTATTTAAAACTCTGCTTATAACATCGGATCTACAATACTGTCTTGCAAAGTTTACATATTGATAGAAGTCTATATTATTTCCAGCATCAACAAGTATTAGATTAGGCGTGTAAAAAAATCTGCTTCTCTCTTGTTCATTCTTTTTTTTGATGATGACGACAATAATGCGTTAACGCATAGTCTTGTAACTAATATCTGTGAATATTTTCTGTTGCCTATAATAGCTAATCTATCGCCTGATGTAAGTTGCAATAGAGAATCTATTTTTTCGATACCGCAATTTAATACTGCAAGCTTATTGACAAGTTCTTCGAAAGCAGTTTTGAATTTTGTTGATGATATTGATGCAAGCTGCTGCATCTGTTGTTGTTCTCCAAGCTTTGACTCTAACTCTGTTTCCACGCTCTAAGCTTAAAATTAATAGTACCGTACAGTACCTAATAAAGAGCAAACTGGACTTATTATGCACAGACAAGAATATTGCGGTTACCTGCAGATTATTTTAGAAAAGAAGTTATCTGTATACGTCCCCTTGCTATAATGCCTTACATTGTTATTTAATTATCATTAGAAAAGTAATATACAATTATAGTCCAGGTGATCGCTAGATACTCAGCATTTACCCTGATTATACATGGAAATCTTATCAGGAAAAAGAAAGATTTATTGTATTAGATGAGACTAAAACCCATAAGCGGCGGGCCTTCTCCTTTTCCCGCCGCTTCGAGGTTTAAATCCACCAATTGTCTGAATTTGGGCACAGTATAAAATAATTCCATGATATTAACTATTTTTGGAGACTTGTACTAGTATACATACAAGATTTTATATATACTATCAATGTGATTGAAATAATTGAAATAAAACAATCCAAGCTAAAAGTCACTGAAATTGTGTCTTGTATGGCGGATGGTATATTCACTAGATACGATAAGCTTTATGGCAATTTAATCCGCGAAGAGATATCATATAGTTCAATCATTCTTGTAAGCATAAATTCCCTCTATATACTCTTATAATGGATAAGTCTGATTACTAATATTCATCAGTCAGCGTTCAAAATCACATCTGTATGATGGATATCCATAGTTTCCTACTTAATACACAATGTATATTCCATTAACTAGAGTACGAATGTTATTAACTATTGCATATCATATTGAGGTATGAATTGTATTTTCTGTAAAATTATAAATGGCTGCATTTCTGCAAGAATTATTACTCAGAATGACAAGGCTATTGCATTCCTGGATGCTTTTCCTTTATCTTTAGGACATACTCTGATTATCCCAAAATTACATTATTATAAAATCCAGGATATGGATAAAGAGCATCTGTCTGCAGTATTTGATCTACTATGGAAATTATCTACAGCTATCGAAAAAGCAGTAGAATCTAATGCTTCAACTATAGCAATACATAATGGTAAAGATGCAGGACAGGAAGTACCGCATGTCCATATCCATATTATTCCAAGAACTGCTCATGATGGTGCAGGACCGGTTCATTCAATGTTCAAGAATAGGACAAAGATCAGTTCTAGAGAGTTAGACTTTACGCTTAATAATATAAAAAAATGGATCGATAATTATCACTATTAGTATGTATATAATACTGACTTATATCCCACATTTAACTAAAACCCCAATAGGAACAAATGGCTTCTAAAATGACATCCAATTCCTATTCTCCCGCAGGCCCAAACGACGTTAATAGTTACTGCTTAACAGCACCATCATCATAACATGATGATGGAGAAAATATGATAGATACTACTGCATCTGGACTCCGTCATATTATAGAATGCTTAACAGCGTATTACCACATGCGAACATTCTGAAGACCATACGTAGATAATTAAGACAAATCAATAGTTCCACTATCTAAGTCAAGGTATACTTTTTTCTCCTTCAAAAAGTCAATACTTTAGAGCTATTGTCAGAGTTCCAATACCTTATTTGATTGAATTCCTCTGGCTAGCGATGCGTTTCTCAATGTTTTCACGTGTTTATTAAGCAAAGTGATAAAGCTAAGTATTCTTATTATACTGTTAAGCGTCAAATGGAATACCATATCCAAAACAGCCAGAGGAAATGGAACGTTTGAGCTCAGCTATGGGACAGCAAGAACAACAGGTACAATGGAGGAGAGATAAAGTACAAGAGCTCTGCAGCAAGGGATATAGCCAAAGAGAGGTATCTCAGATATTGCAAGTTGGATTAGCTACAGTAAATAGAGAAATATAGTATTTGAAGTAACAAGCCAA
>JBJMFM010000340.1:0-3092 GCA_045808425.1 Nitrososphaeraceae archaeon
AACGTTTTCTCTTGTTGTCGAGTCTCCAGTTTGCGGCTTTCATAGTCTGAACACTAGTTTGGGAGGATCTACTAATTTATCTTTTAATGTATTTGTGATACTCCAATCGACGATTATAGACCTTATATTTATTATGAAAATTGCTCCAAGTAGGGGACACTTGTATTAGTTACAGCAATCACATTATTATCATTCTTGTGCTCACTTGCAACCATCGTTAGTTCAGTATATGCAGCGGAGAGTGGGAGAGGATTAAGCGAAGCACAGAGCCATACATGTGATGAGGACGTAACCATTGTTCTTCAATAATGAAGGAATGAGGAGCAGAAGGTCTCGTTCCTACTATTATGAGAATTTTGAGTCATTAATTATCAAGAGATTAAGTTGGACAAAAGAGAAAATCCTACCAAAGGCCTATATCTGATTGGAATATACCCCACGATATGGGTCATAGTGCCAAGAACAACATTATAGGATATTGGGCATCTCAGGAACAATACTCAATGCGAGATTTGCTTAAATTTGTAGCTGAAGCTGAAAAAGCAGGCTTCAATAGTTGTTTGACGAGTGACCATTTGCATCCATGGTGGCATGATAATGGCTATGGAAATTTTACTTGGGTTTGGATGGCTGCTGCTGCTGAGCGTACTAAGAACATGCAATTTATAACAGGAGTAACAGCTGCTGTTTATCGCTACAATCCGGTAATTATTGCACAGGCATTTGCATCCCTTGATGTACTTTATCCTGCTAGAATAGGCCTTGGTATAGGTACAGGAGAAGCTATGAATGAAGTTCCAGCCGGTTTTGATTGGTCATCAGCTGGTATTAGACTAGCAAGGACTACTGAATCAATCCAAATTATAAGCAGACTATGGAGTAGTAGCAGACCGAAAGGAGAAAGTTATAACAAAGATCACAACGGATTTGTAGATTTTAATGGTGAATACTTTAAAGTTAAAAACGCAAAACTTTACACTCCTCCCACCGGAAAAATACCATTATACATGGCGGCAGTTGGGGAACAAGCAATAAAGACTGCTGCAAAGTACACTGATGGTTTAATTACACTAGCAAAACCAGATAAATCAGATGAAACATTTGAGATATTTGATAAAGCTGCAAAGGAGGAAGGAAAAGACCCTGAATCGCTACAGAAAATAGCAAAGCCAAAAATATCATACTCTGAAGATTACGATAAAGCTTTAAAGTCTTTAGAATTTTGGCGAGCTTCCCAGCTAGAAGACGTATTTAACCTAAATATAAGTAATCCAAGAGAACTAGAGCAAAAGGCAAAAGAAGAAGTATCAGATGAAAAATTAAGAAAATCAACTCTAATAGTGACTTCAATTGAAGATTGTATCAAACCATTAGAAGAATACTTCAAGGCAGGTTATACAACGCTATACCCGCACAGTACTAGTCCTGATGAAATAAAGTTCATTCAAGATTTCTCTAAAAAAGTGTTGCCCTATTTTAATGATAGGAACACTAAGTAAACACAATATATTTTTTTAGTATTTGTATGGCAAAACATTAAGTCATTAATTATTATTATTATACTCCTTGTCAGTCTTGCGATACTTTTGATGAATAAATATGAGTCTGTTTATATCTTCTTCCATATCAGTGGGATTACATAATTTGGCAATTCTCACAACATCTCTTATATCTTTACTACCTGTTTTCCATATTGACGAAGCTATTTGTATTACAGCGTTCTGAGGTAATTTTTTAATTATTCTAACGGATATTGCTTCAAACTCTGGATATGTATATTCTGGGAGCCGTGTATATTGTCTGGCTTGGATCCCATGTGATTATGACTTAGTGTATGTATCCATTAATTTACCCATCAAAGTCATGGCTTGCCTGGAGTAGGTTCAGTAAACATTGGATCAGCTCTATCAGATCCAAAAGAATGTTATAATCTGAATAGACTAGATGTATGATACTAAAGTATAATGGCGAATTAGTCATCCCACTTTTAATAATTTTAATAGAGGCTGAGGAATGACTCTTAATACGTCTGTTTTGTTAGGGAAAGAGAAAATCACCTCCTTTAAACAATCCGACAATTTTTCCTTTTCCCATTCTTGTAGTGATGAAAAGACATCTATGATAGACCCAATGTCTATTTTTTCAACAACCCATCGGTTGTTTAAGACTTCTTCACAGTAAACCCTAAACATATCAGTTATTTGTGAACCCGGAAATCCTAATAGGACTTCTAGCCATGTCTTCATTAGTTTTTTTAATTTTACACTCCCTAAGGAAGGTAGTGCTGCTAAAGACGAAGATATTGTTTCATGCTTATCTGCATCTGACATTGAATAGAACTCAAGGAGCCTACTTCGAATCATTGATTTTCGCAGGAATTCTGGCAAATCGGCCAGCGTTTGAATAATATTCGCTGCCGTCTTCGGATCTGCCCCCATTGAAATGATTCGATTCAACATAGCGCCAACAGGTATTAAGTATTATCGGATTCACAATACTCTCTTTGATACCGTAACTATTCGGGGCAAAACGATTTAATGTAAAAAGCAACTGTCCAAGACGTCTTTGTTGAGATTAAATCGAAGACTTAATTATACTCCAGACCAGTTTTGCGATACATTTGATGTATAGATATGAGTCTGTTTATCTTCTTCTGTGTCTGATTGATTACATAATATGGCAATCTTCAAGACTTCTCTTATATCCCTTCCGCATCTATTGACTTGAGCGACCCGTTATCAAATTGGTTTATTGCTGTACGAGCAAAAATTATCTGTGTAACATTTTACGCTTTGATGCTTCAATCAAGGCGTAGGCCTAGAACCATAGCAAGATCAGTTAGTCAATATACTATAAATATTATTTTTACCACTCAAATTGTTGTTGAAAGTACCTGGGAGAACTAAATTATATCATCATGTATACACAGCATCTATAATTGCAGCACTGGGAATATCAATGATTAGTATTATTAAAGCATTTGTCGAATGCGTGTCAAATGTTAGTCGAATGAATAGTCAGATGGAATTTGGACTGGAATGAACCTACATGGTAGGTGCTATGTACAGTATTCCATAGACAAGTAACTATTC
>JBJMFM010000341.1:0-19089 GCA_045808425.1 Nitrososphaeraceae archaeon
GATATTCCAAAAAGGGCAGTGATATCATCATTAAAAAATAATAGTAATAATAGTAGCAGCAACAATAATCAGCCTTTCGTATATACATACGTCTATTATCATCATCTAATCTTCTCTTTCATCTACTTCATTTTTATCTATTTTTTATTTATTCTTTATTCAAGAGGATTATTATGAGAAATTGATATTCGTTCTCGCTTCACACAGTTCTTGAATTCACAAGTCTTAAAAAGTAATAATAATAATCTTGTGATATCAAACACTGAAAAAACGTTAATTGGTATGCAATAATGAGTAAAACACAAAATTAATCGGTTACGACAGGCATTTAGGATAAGTTAGTTGTAAATCTTCTTGATAACATTCAATAGAATAAAACACAATATCCTTCTTAGATAATGTCTAATATGACTCGTATAATAAAATTGGAATCCAATATAAACTTAGTAAGATAGAGACTCACTTTATATATCAAGGAAGAATCTCTAATAAACAGTGGTGAAGAAAAGGTTTGATTTGGTTGCAACAGGCGGCACATTTGATGAAATACATGCTGGTCATTTAGCTTTGCTTTCCAAAGCGTTTGAATTGGGTAAAACTGTAATAATTGGGATTACGAGCGATGAGTTTGCGATTAAAAGAAAAGGGAAAAATAACATCAACCACAGTTATGATGAGAGAGTTGCGAACCTAAGAGATGCGATCAGAGACAATTTTATGAATGTTACGTATCAGATCAGTAAATTAGATAACGACTATGGACCAGTAATCATATCGGCTGATGTAGGTGCACTAGTAGCAAGTGCTGAAACTGCAAAAAAAGGAGATGAAATTAATACAATACGTTACAGAAACGGCCTAGCACAGATTGAGGTTATCACGGTCGATTTAGTAAGTGCAGATGATCGCAAACCAATCTCATCTTCACGTATACGAAGTGGCGAGATTGATGCATTTGGTAAGAAGTTAAAATTAACGTAAAACGTCTCAGTAAGTTGTTTTCATACGATTTGCAATTATGACAGGAAATTTATGCTTTATTTTGGTTCATATTCTTACAAAATTTATTTGTAAGAGTATAGCAACATTATCTTGTTGAGCCAGCATTTAAGATTAGTCTTTAAACTGGATACATGTCAAATGTATTTTATGTAGTAGCAGATTTTTGGTCTAAAGGATAGTTAGCGGTAACCGTTGATTACTCTGCCAGAACGATTTCTGTTGTATAATCCTGATAGCTGCTCTGAGAAATGGTCTTTTTTCCGTGTACTACATCTGATATTAACCTGTTTAGCCTTGCAGCTGTATCATTGTCTTTCATAAGAATACAGTGAGAAGACCTGTCCTTTAGAGTGATAACTATTTCGTTTTCTATAACATCACAGATATCTTGAATATAAGTAGAATCATCTTTTTGCAATCCGGTCAAGCCAGCCAGTTTCTCCGCTTCATATTTATCTTCGCATTCAAATCTTTCAATGTTGATCATATCAATCAATCACTTTCATAATTTTCCCTATCGTACATGAAATCAGCAATAATGTCTTTTGCTTTTTCCCGGCGCTTCTTAAATTCAATTATAAAAGATTTAGATTCTTTCGCCAAGTCGCCTTTGCATTCTCCACAGAGTAAGTTGCCACTTTTGCATCTTATTAGACGTTCGTCGGATTGTTTTTCAGTGTCAAAGAAGTACCTTAGATGCCAGAAAACAGGGCAGCCGATGGCGTTTCCTCCCAGCATCCTTTGAAGCCGGACAGTAGCTTGACCTCCAGTAAAGGCAGCAGAAACCTTTTTGTCTATTGTCTCCGGTTCATCTGAAGTGAATAATGCAGTTTCGGGTTTAGATGAGGACATTTTGCCTGATATTCCTATACCAGGAAGAAACTTACTATGGATCTGTGCAGGTTTATAATAGCCCATCCGTTCAGATATATCTCTTGTCATTCTCCAATATGGATCTTGATCTATTGCAGCTGGAATCAAAACAGGGGTTGGTTTGCCTTCTATGATGGAGGGTAGAAAACAAGGGGCAGCCTGAATGGGTGGGAATCCTATCATACCAATATTAGTAGAGTTTGAAAAACCAAAGACAGCCTTTGCAGTAGAAAAAGTAGTTTTCTTTGCAATTTCTATTGCAAGAGGATATAAATATTTAATATGCTTTGTATCAACTATAATCCTTGTTTTCTTTGGATCAAATCCTATTGCAATAATATCCAATATATTTTCATAAGTGTAAAGTTTGATCTCTTCTCGCGTCTTGTCTTGCCCATATAGAAATTTTTCGTCGTCTGTTAATTGGAATATTAGATTCGATCCAAATTTATCTTGTAGATACTTGGTAAACAACCACGGCAGCAAATGTCCCATGTGAACCATCCCAGAAGGTCCCCTACCAGTATAAAGGTAAAATTTCTCATCGTTCTCGTATTTATTTAATATCCAATCAAAATCGCGATGTGAAAAAAAGTATTGTAGTTTTAACAATGGATGTACATCTCCGGTAAATCTCTTGACTTTATCAATTATTGCTTGTGTTATTGTTTGTGTACCAAACTGTTCTATCAATTTGTTGTAATCTACCTCGCCCTCTACTTCCCACGGTGTCACTTTGAAGTCATCTTCATGGTTAGTTTTTTCGTTGCTGCCTTGATGTGTGGTATTAGTAGGTATAGCATCTGCCATAATTTTACAGCTGCAAAGAATTATTTTAAAGGTTTAAAAAGTGTTCTTCTCTCAAACCCAATATAGCCAATGGTTGACGATAGCACCCAACTCCACCCTATTGAGAAATCATTATTGGAAAGACTTGCAAGTAGCGACCGGATGTCAGTTGAAAAGCTCGTAGAGACGTCAGATCTGACTATAGATCAAGTAAGACGTGGTACAGAATGGCTAAAATTCAAGAAGCTAGTCTCATCAGCTGATAGGTCTTTTACTCTAGTTTCACTTGGATCAAGTGGATTCAAGGCCGCTAAAGATGGGTTACCGGAGCGAAGACTTGTAAATGCAGTAAAAAGAGGACATAAAACAGTGGCTTCTGTTTTAAAAAGCGGTTTTTTAAGATCAGATGAAATTAATGCAGCAATTGCGGTCGCGAAACGAAATCATTGGATAGAATTCACTCAGGTGCAAAACGAGGACAAAATATTCTCAGTAACGGCAGCGGCTGATTATTTATCTAGTGAAGAAAAACTATTGCAAAAATTAGAAAAGCTAAATAACAGTATAGAAGTCTCTGAACTGACCCCTGAAGAAAAACAGGCGTTTGACCTCTTGAAGAGACGGCCTAATTACATAGTGGAAAACGAACAGAAGTATTCGGAAATTATTCTTCTCGAAAGTGGTAGAAAATTAGCAGAAACGACCTTTGCTAGCAAAGAAAAACTAGAGCGCAAGATAACATCAGACATGATTGTATCAGGCAAATGGAAGGATGTTAGATTTAGCTCATTGGACGTGATAGCGCATGTCCCATACTTGTATCCTGGTAGACAACATCCATTGACAGATATTATTGACGAGGTAAAGGAAATTTTTGTCAACATGGGATTCACTGAAATCGATGGACCACTAATTCAGGCTAGTTTTTGGAACTTTGATGTGCTTTTTATCCCACAAGACCATCCTGCAAGAGAGATGCAAGATACATTTTACGTTACTGGAGCCAAACAGAACGAATTTGCTGATGCAGATAAAATTCAAAAAGTGTCCGCTATGCAAGAAGAGGGCTGGAAATATGATTGGAGTATAGAAGATGCTAGGAGAGTAGTGCTCAGGACACATACAACATCAGTTACTATAAGATATCTTGCAAACAATAAACCAGAAAGCGCGAGAGTATTTTCAATAGGGCGAGTATTTAGAAATGAGAAGCTGTCTTATAAACATCTGACAGAATTTAATCAGGTAGAAGGAATTGTCACTGATAAGCATGTTACGTTACGTGATTTAATGGGCTTGCAGAAGGAATTTTATTCAAAGTTGGGAATCAAGAAAATAAAATTTTGGCCAACATTTTTTCCATATACAGAACCGTCTCTTCAATCAATGATATATAATGATGCTTTGGACAAGTGGGTTGAAATGGGAGGAATGGGTATTTTTAGGCCTGAAGTTACACATCCGCTTGGCATAAAGAATCCTGTACTAGCATGGGGAGTTGGAATAGAAAGAATCGCAATGTTACGATTTGGCCTGAATGACGTTCGCGATCTTTACAACAATAATTTAGGTTGGCTAAGGAGTATTCCTAAATGCCAGTTGTAAATTTTACTATTAAAAGATTAAACAAACTCCTGCCAGGTATAGATCTCAACCAAGTTCTAGAATTGCTGCCATTCATTGGACTCGATATTGAAGGTGTTGACAGTGAAGTTCTAAGGATTGAATACAATCCCAATAGGCCGGATTTTGCATCGGACTATGGTATTGTTCGAGCACTCCGAGGACTACTGGAGATAGAAACCGGACTTCCAAAATTCAAATTGAACAAAGAAGTTAACAAGTACTCAGTCAACATAGACAACTCAGTACGGGGTAATAGGCCGTATATTGTTGCTTTAATTGCTAAAAATGGAACTTTAGGCAATGGCACTATTATGCAGCTGGAAGGAATGAAAGATGATCTTCAAAATGGAATAGGAAGGGGCAGAACGAAGGCCTCCATAGGCATACATAATATGGACGCAATTGAATTTCCTGTGAGGTACAGTACAGTAAATGAGGATTTTTCGTTTGTACCACTTGAACAAAAGTCTAGCCAAACAATCAAGTCAATTTTAAAAACATCAAATATCGGAAAAGACTATGGTCATATCCTGGAAGGAGTTAAGAGATATCCACTTGTTATTGATTCCAAAGATAATGTATTGGCGTTCCCTCCGATTATAAATGGTGATATAACAAAGGTTAATGCTAACAACACTAACTTGTTTATAGAAGTAACTGGTAACAACAGAAAAACTGTAGAGGACATACTGGCAATCTTAGCAATTACACTATATGATGCTGGTTTTGAACTCCAGAATGTTACAATAAACAATTTCGATGGAGATACATATACACCAAAAATGGATGTTTCATATATTGATGTTGATGCGTCCTATGTCAATATGCTGCTTGGATTGGAGTCTGAAGTAAATGAAATTATAAGATATTTGAAAAAAAGCAGACTTGATGCTAAAGAAACTAAACAAAAGAAAATCATTGAATGTTGTATACCACGATATAGAATTGATATTCTCAATTATGTGGACATAGCAGAAGAAGTAGCGATAGGCTATGGCATCTATAACTTAAAACCTACTATCCCACTTACTGCATTAGTTGGGCAGAAGGACTTGACTTCTACTCGAATTAATATAATCAGAAATACAATGGTGGGTCTACAGATTCTTGAAATTGTGAATTTCAGTCTTGTGAGCAAGAAAATTCAATACGAATTGCCAGGTATAGATCAGCCTGACAATCTTGCTTCCGTGAGAGCTACAAAGAGCAGCGAACACGAGGTGCTTAGGGATATGTTGCTTCCCTCGCTTCTTAAATCATTATCACGCAACGTTCATGAGGAATATCCACAGAAACTTTTTGAAATAGGCAAGACTTTTGAATGGAGCAAGAACATAAATGAGTACTGGAGTCTTGGTGCTGTAGTGGCCCATAACACAGCAGATTACACAGAAGTAAAATCCATTATGCATACATTGTTGAAGCTAAGCTTCGGCAAATCTGTGACCACAAAAGTTGCTACTCACCCAATTTTCATTAACGGCAGATGTGCCAATATTATTGTTGATGAAGAGTCTGTGGGCATCATAGGAGAAATTACCCCTTTTGCAATAGACAATTTTAAGGTAAGAGTACCGGTAGCGGCTTTTGAGTTAAATATATCCAAATTGCTACGAACCTAGAGATGAACTTTTATCTTCGAACTATACATATAGAATTGCCGAACTTGCGCGCTGATGGATATTACTAGGATGATGATCATAATTACTCCTAGTTTGACGAGGCGTGTTATAAGCAGGCACCCCGTTATAGAGAGTGCACTAGGAGGAGTACACTTAAGTGTATGGCTACCAATGATTATGTGTGAGTCAGAGGCGGGGTACAAATAATATTTTGATACTATGATGACAGAAATTTATTAAAAGATTAGTCCGATTACAAAGATTTCGATGTAATACAGATAAATATGTTATACTAATGAAAAAAGATATGTCATGCTTGCATTATATTAAATCATACAACTAGTATATAACAAAAGTTATGTAGGATAAACGTCTAAATACCAACATGACGTCATAATTATGAATGACTAGAACCTTTACGAATAACATGCTAATCCATGTATCAAGTGTTATGACGAGGCCAATAGTTAATTCTGTTGCTATTCATAGGTACTCTACATTTTTAACCCTGAGTATAGGGATGCTTCTCTGTTCCTCTTTGCTTGTGTCATATCCATCTGTTCTGGCACAGACTAATGGAGGAGTAGCCACTCAGAACCAAGGAGCTCAAGGAGGGATTCTTGAAAAGATTTCAGATAAAGGAAACTACAGGGTACAGATACTCTGGAATCAATTGACTAGCCTAGGTGGTAGCGCTATACCTTCGCCTGGCATTCCAAAACAGGGGTTTGAGATGGAAATAGATTTTCTAAATGCAAGCGCTCCATTGCCAACTGCAAAAACAGTTCCACAAAAAGAGACAGGTATAAGGAGTGAAAGTCCAGTCGGTGGAAGTGTTAATCAAATTCCTACTCCTTCTATTATACAAACAACTGTACCCGTCGATAGTTATGATATAACAATTTATACTGATCATGGTCAAGAATTATGGAAAAAACTAAATCAGCCGGTAACTGGAGGTAGAGGAGTTCAAAGGGTCATATTCGAAAACAGTGATTATAGTGGTGGAATTACCATTCAGATTACGAATATAAAGTCAGGCGATATACCACCAAATGCTGTAACTTTTACAGCAAGAATCTCTTAAGTACTAACCCCAGCTCTTTACTCTGACCATATACAGATCTTGTAGCATATAGATATTGAAAAATACTTTAACAACATTTGGAAAAGGTCTAAAAAACACTTTATAACCACAAGTCCCAGAAGATTAAACCAAAACCGATAAATTAGATGTATAGGCAGTAGTTATAGGTTAAGTAGACATGTCTGATATCATCTCATGGGATAATGCTATTGACAAGAAGGTAAAATCAAGCGATGATAAAGATCTTGGCAAGGTTCAATCCATAACTAAAGAGTACATACAAACTAAAGAAGGGGCATTATCAAAGAATTATTATTTTATTCCAAAATATCACATACAAGGATATGACGGGGATAACCTATGGGTTTCTCTGACAAAAGATGAAATAAAGGAAAGATTTGAGAAGGAAAAGGCACCTGATCCTTCAGAATTTGAGAGTCCAGAGTATAGCCAAAGAAGAACAAATATGATAAACCAATATCCAGATTTTGAAAGCAAAATTCCACGATATAATATTGGAACAGCATCAGGATCGTCGGGCACACAGGCAACTGGATCTCAAGATATGGTAGGGCTACCTTGGGAAAATGTAATTGATAAAGAGGTAAAATCAAGTGATAATAAAGATGTCGGCAAGGTAGAGAGTATATCTGCGAACTATCTGGAAGTAAAAGAAGGGCATGTTAGTAAGAAGCATTACTACATTCCAAAACATTATGTTCAAGGATATGATGGGCATAAACTGCACGCCTCAATTACAAAAGATGAAATAAAGGATCGATATGAGCGTGACAGTCCCCCTTCTGACTCAGAACTCAAAACTCAGGAATACGAAGAACAAAGAAGAAAAATGGAAGCAACATACCCGCAATTTTCTCGTGGCATACCATTTATGGCAAAAGAACCAGGCGTGGAATTGAAATCCGAGTCTTCCGGAGAGACACTTAATATTCCATGGGAAGAAGTAATCTATAAGCACGTAAAAACTACCGATAACAGAGACATAGGAGATATCGAAACAGTGGGAAATGAATTTATTGTAGTTAGGGAGGGTGATGTAAAAATACGTCACTATTATATTCCAAAATCATACATCACTCATTACGATGGCAGTTCAATATGGATTGACGCTCCAAGTGGGCTAGTGAGTGGCAAGTTTGAAAGGGAAACTGAGCCAACACCTGAAGAGATTAGAATGATGTCCGAAGAAGGTCCCAAGAGAAAGCCATGAGCCAACAGTAAATAGTAACGAACTTCTTCATATCGTCCACAGTAATATAAATGCCTTGATAGAGACGAACTTTTTATTCTCATTAGTATCATCGATTATTTTTTAAAATTTTTAGCATGCTACTATATGTATTTGTGAATCTTTGGTATCTATCACCATTTTTAGTACGCGTAGTTTATAAAAACTAATACACCTCTAGAGCTGTCGCAAGATCTTTTGGCGTCAACGTAATATTATGGACACTATTGCATAAGATCACTTATGCTATTTCTAATAATAGATTTGGCCTCAGGTGAGATATTGTACTGCTCTAAGAACTTTGAGGGGTCTTTAATTAGCAGATTTCTGAACTCTGGTTCGCTACTAGCTCTAAGCAGAACTTCGCTAATGACCTCAGCGTCCTTCTGTACTTGATTCAACTGTAGCACGAATGCAGATGCTAATATATAATCCTATGTTTGCTTAGTAAACTTGATAAGAAATATTTTACGCTTCATAGTCGTGAATGCAGTAGCATTTCCTCTTCAGAGCAGAAAAAAATGGACTAGGAATGGAACTTCTAGGATAAAACCAGTAGATGAGACACTTAAAAAGGTGGTACCAATATGCCAAAAAATAGGGTTAACAAGAGTTGCAGACATTACACATATGGATATATTGCGCGTGCCTAATTACTCTGCAGTTTTGCCGGGTACAGAGGATTACATTTGGGTTTATAGCGGAAAGGGTCCAACCAAGGCACATGCAAAAGCAAGTGCACTAATGGAAAGTGTCGAAAGATATTCTTCGCTTCCAAGCGGAGGGCAGAGGAATTTCATTCAAGAAAGTTATTACGAATTGTCAAAGAGATTCAGAGTGCTACATCCAGATGAGGTCGTAGAACCCTTAAGCTTTCAGTACAGAGATGATTTGTTCATGGATTTTCTCCCCGGCTTCAACTTGTTCACTGAAGAACAAATTATGATTCCTGCGGCACTCACACTATTCAGGTATTCTCCGAAGGCTCCTGCAATAAACCCGTTTGCGTTCCATCATACAAATGGGCTTGCATCTGGCAACGTCCAGGAGGAAGCAATTTGTCATTCTTTGTGCGAAGTAATAGAGCGAGATGCAACTAGCCTGGCGGAGTTACGTGCTAGCGCTATACCATTCCATTTTATAAAATATATTTCGGAATCCTTGAGAGCAAAAGGGTATTCAGTATCAAGAATTAATAATGATAGATTCAAAGATGATCCTAGCATATTTCCTGATGTTGATGTATCGGAAATAGAATTCGAACCTGCAAAAGCCATACTTAATAGATTTGTAAAAGCTGGTATTCCATTAATCCTAAAAGACATTACCTCAGACATAGGCATTCCAACATTCAATGCAAGTAGTGTGGAATGGATAACGCATGATTACGGATATCTTGCAGAAGGTCATGGTACTCACCCAGATACAAGGATCGCCTTGCTGCGAGCCATAACTGAGGTATCTCAGACTAGAGTGGCCAATATTCACGGGGCAAGGGACGATTTGCGAAAAATCAACTATGGAGAAAATAACACCGAGGACAAACGTGCCTGGCAGTTTATCTCATCGACCAATACTATCAAATTCTCAGATATTAGGACATATGTTAATGAAGACATACTTGATGATATTAGATTAATTTTAGATCGTCTAAAAAACGTGGGGTTGACAACAGCTATAATCATTGACTTGACAGCTGCCAAGATCGGAATACCGGTAGTGAGGTCAATAGTGCCTGGGCTTGAGACTTTTAAAATCACAAAATCAATCATAGGCAGTAGAGGAAGGAAGTACTTCAAATATGAATAAACCTGTAATCTTTCTGGGACCGAGTCTAACTCACGAAAAAGCAAAAAAAATTCTAGACGCAGATTATAGACCGCCAGCGAGGAAAGGGGATTTTCTAAGATTTGCAGCTTCTGCAAATGATTTAACTATTGTTGGATTGGTAGATGGATATTTTTTACAGGATTACCCGCCATCGCCAATAGAGGTCTATCAATTAATAATGAGAAAAAACACAGTTGTTGTTGGATCGGCTAGTCTAGGTGCTTTACGAGCAGTCGAGCTCGAAAAATTTGGCATGATTGGTATAGGAAAAATATTTGAATTATATAAGAAGGGTATAATAGATGCCGACGATGAAGTGGCGGTTACTTTCGCAGAAGAACGACAGTCACTGCAATCAGAAGCTATGATAGACATTAGATTTAATCTGTTTATAGCACAAAGAAAAGGAATCATTGATGAAACCACGAAAAGAGCAATTGCGAGAATCGCCAAGGGTATTTATTTTCCCTATAGGAATTATGGAGATATTTTAGATCAAACAAAGAACATGTATCCAGAAACGGAGCATTATTTGGAATCTTTTCGCTCCTATATAATTAATAACAGACGAAGTCTGAAAGAGCAAGATGCGATTAGATTAATCAAATATATAAAGAGTCACTATCCCTATGAATAAGACAATCAAGATCATTTGTACCTAAAGGATCTATGAAAACCATAGAACACTCTCACAGCGGTAGTATGATAACAATTTTGCCTTCGTATTTAAACAAACAATCGAAGCAGCAAATTGCGGTAAAGATAATAAAAATCGGATATGGAACTCGTACATCATTTTAGATCATTAACTTTGATCTCCACATCACCTGCATACCGTTTTTATGAGTCCTTATTTTATTTTTATCTTGATTTGAATATTGACGTTGGAGTGCTCGGACTTGGGTTGATGGGATCTCAATTGGCAATGAGGTTGATTAGCGCCGGTTACCGTATTTCAGTCTACAATCGTAACGACGAAAAGACTAAGCAGTTTGAAAAAGTAAATATCAAGATAGCAAGAAGCCCACAGGCACTTGCTGAGAATTGTGATTTTATTCTGATATGTGTTACTAATTTTGAAGCAGTAAAAAAAGTCTGTTTTGGACCATATGGAATTATTGCAGCCAATCGTAAAGATCTGGTAGTCGCGGATTCCAGTACAATTTCGCCCATACAATCAAAGTATAATGCTGAAGCCCTCAGGAAAAATGAAATTGAAATGCTTGGAATGCCTCTGATGGGTGGCCCAGCAGCTGCTCGAGATGGTAAGCTGGTATCAATAGTTGCGGGGAATAAAGACGCGTTTGAAACGACAAAACCAATTATTCAAGAAATAACAAGTTCTATATTTTATATAGGAAACACAGACGGTTCTGCCAATGCCCTCAAGCTGGCATTAAATTTGAATATAGCGCTAATAGCTGCTGCACTAGTTGAAGGCATAACACTCGTTAAGCGATCCGGAATTGATCCAGCAATTTTTATTAAAATCCTAAATTCGACATATTTTAAAACTGGACTAAGCGAAATTAAAGGTCCAAAGATGCTGAAAAATAATTTTGAGCCTTCATTCCACCTTAAAAATATGGTCAAAGACCTTGAACTAATTGTAAATACTGCACAATACACAGGTGTCTCTTTACCGTTGGCCGCTATTGCTCAGCAGATCTACCGAGCAGCAAACAACAGCGGCTTTTCAGACTATGACTATACAGCAATTCTAGCATTTATGGCGAAAATTAATGGGATATGATGTGAGGAACGAAATTAAATAAGGTAGTCGGAAGAATAGTGGTGTTGTTGTTCATTACCAGAAAAAATGGCGAATAACCTACGCTGGTTCAATGTAAGAATGTTTCATAACGCATCATCGCTGAATTTGGAGCATATTTATTTTATAGAGACATACTAAATTTACAAGTGGCCTAGACAATACCGTCACCACTAGCAATTTTATGAATAACCTAATGGATAATAGATCCGCTAGGAACTTCTTCAGTAATGGTAAGAAACACTGGCCTTCCATCCAGTCCATCTGCAGCAAGTAACATTCCATTTGAAATCACTCCGCCTATTTTTCTAGCTTCTAGATTTGTGCAAACCACTAGAAACCTACCGACTAGTTCTTCCGGTTTGTAGTGAAGTGCAGCTCCTACAGCTAAATTTCTTTCTTCTTCTCCTCCGATATCAACCTTCACTTTTAGGATTTTTTTCATCCCCGGAATACGTTCCGCTTGAAGCACCTTGCCAATCTTCAAATGCACCTTTAGAAACTCATCATATGTAATATATTCTCCTTCTCCTTCAGACCTGCTCACAAATTAAAGATATAATACTACTTAAAATGATTTTTGTAGATTGATTATGCTAAACTATGACACAAGTTTAGTTTTGAACCAAGCTCACATGCTAAACTTGCTATATGGAGGTAGAAATGAATGAATAATAATAATAAGCAACACACCTATTCAATTGATGAGTCGTTATGTCCGTTCTGCTCAACCTCAATGTCAAAGCAATAAACATATGGTCAATCTTTCTCTGAGTTTTCTTAATTCTATCATAAAGAATTGAAATTTAATGTTCGGTGTATGAACGAATAATAACGATAAAATGTTGGACAAGTATTGCTACTCTGATTTTGATACACTTGGAGGTGGTTAAATGGTCTTTAGCATCTTTTTCTGGAAGTGTGAATTAAATAATATAGTCATAGGATAGCTTTTATTACTTTTTGTGAATAGTTGTTGTAATCATGACACTTGCTCTATATTTACTCATTCATAGCCGTTGATAGTAAAGGTCTTGTTTGAATATAGGATATATCCATATATAATCTAAAAAGATACATGCAGATTATGGCGAGCATCGGGGTTACACGTGAGATACCTGTATCTTTAGATAGAGTGTGGGATATAATCTCAGACATTGATAATGAACCTCACTATTGGTATGGTACTAAATCTGTCAGGAATATCAACAAGAAAGGAGACATCACGGAAAGAGAGGTAGTGATGGCTTTTAAAGAATCTAAGTGTAGAGAGATCGTTGTTTTAGATCCAAAAAAATCAGTGAAAGTGAATATTATTGATGGTATCATGAAAGGAACAGAAAAAAATATCATAATAAGTTCAAATGGAGCGAACAAAACAAAAATAGATGTAGTTTGGAATGTTAGGCTTTCAGGGTTAAAGAGAGTGTTTGCAATGATGATAAAAAAACACATTAAAGAAGGAACAGAAGACGCACTAACAAGAATTGCAAATGCAGCAGCATCCTAATAATTTGCCGAAGTCGAAAATTAATAATACGCTATAGTATTATGCATGCTTTGTGGCATTATGCTTCAAATGTGGATTATAATAATCAATGCAATATTGACGGTCATTATGTTTGGAGTTTTCGGCACATGGATTTACTTTATAGGATATATAATAAAATCTTTTAAACGATCTCCAACGATTGAGTCTATTGACAAGTATACAATTTCGAAAAATCCTAAAGTTAGCGTAATTCTTCCCGCTCGCAATGAAGAAGAATATATCGCAAAATGTCTTGAAAGTTTGTTGGGACAGGATTACCCTAATTTCGAAATTATAGCCGTTAATGATTCGTCAAATGACAAAACCGGAGATATTATTTATGAATATGCAAAAAAAAACTCTTGCATAGTGACCGTTAATGCTAAACCAAAGCCAGACGGGTGGGCAGGAAAAAATTGGGCTTGTTATGAAGGTTATTTGAGAGCAACAGGAGATGTATTTCTGTTTACTGATGCTGATACTGTACATTCACCATATACAATGTCACTAGCACTTGGACATGTTCTACGTGATAATCTTGACGCAATTACTGCAATACCCAGACTTTTGTGTAAAGATGTATGGACAAAAATCACATTGCCAATGCTTTCAAATTTTCTACACAGCAGGTTTTCTCCATTACGTGTAAATAATCCTAAAACCAAAACTGGTTATTTTTTTGGCAGCTTTTACATGATAACTAGAAGGACTTATGAGATGGTAGGTACCCACAAAATTGTAAAACATGAGCTTGTAGAAGATGGTGCATTAGGAGGCATGGTAAAGGAACAGAAGTTTAGAATGAAGATGGTTCGTGGTGAACGATATATAGAAGCAATGTGGTCTAGGGATTTTCAAACTCTCTGGCATGGACTACACAGGTTAATGATTTCTATTCATAGTCAAAATAAAATCGCGGCATCGATGATGACAATTGCAGTATTTTTCTTATTGTTTGAACCATTTCTTTTAGTACCTTATTCGCTAGTCCTATATCTGCAGTCAGATGATTTTGTTAGTCAGATTATGTTTGATATCAATCTAGGAACAGTATGTATCATAATTTTGGCAAACGCAATACAATCTAAATTTGGTGTCTTTCAAAATCCGTTTTATGCTTTAGCATCTCCTTTAAGTGCCGCAATCATTTCATTGTCTTTTATAGCATCAATTCTGAGTGCAAAAAAAGCAGGAGCTGTAAATTGGCGCGACAGGCGTTACACAGTTAGGGAAAGTCAGCATCCACTCTAGAGAAAGATACTATCGTAGATATCACATAAGCATTATTCTATTAACACATTAAAATAACAATTGTGCCCACAGGTTAGAACAAAAGCTCTCATTCATGTAAATAAAGCCAAGGATTGTCAGATAATATACGAGATAATACAAAGAAGGATTTTTGTTATTCTTCTTCTTCTTCTTTTTATTCTATGAGTTGTAATGAAAAATTCCCTTTGCAAATAACAATAACTTACGTCACAGATTTCCAAAGACATCATTATCAATACATTCGACTTGGCATCTAACAGCAGTAGTAGATATACGTGTAACTGTTTATTAACAACGGATTGAATTAATGTGTGGGAAGAAAGATCTCCGATATGCTAAAGGCCCCAATCAACAATACGCTTCAGGAGAGCCTAGATAGGTGTTTAGAAGGAAAGGACATATCAAAAGACGAAGCATATGAAATAATTAATTGGGATGAGAACGACGAGTATATAATCGGCGTTGCAAGAAAAATTAGAAATAGAGCAAAAGGATTTAGAGTGACATATTCTCGTAAAGTGTTCATAAATCTTGTAAATTTGTGTCGTGATACATGTAGTTATTGTACCTATAAAAAAGAACCATCCGATAAATTAGCATCACTGATGTCTCCACAGCATGTTCTGAATCTTGCAGAAACTGGCAAAAAGTTTGGATGCACAGAAGTATTATTTGTAACAGGAGAAAGGCCAGAGCAAAAATATTTGGAGGCAAGACAATGGCTAAGATCTCTTGGATATTCATCTACGATAGAATATATAAGAGAAATGAGCGAAAAGGTACTCCAAGAAACGGGATTGCTTCCACATACTAATGCTGGAAGCTTGACAAAAAAAGAGATGTCGATTTTGAAGAGCACTAATGTCAGTATAGGTGCTATGCTTGAATCTGCTAGTGAGCGGCTTATCTTGAGAGGGATGCCACATGAAAATGCTCCAAGCAAGAACCCAAGAGTTAGGTTAAGGACACTTCAAAATGCAGGGGAACTGAAAATTCCTACTACAACTGGATTACTAGTGGGAATAGGGGAAACCCCACGGGAGATTGTAGACTCACTATTTCTAATTAAAGAGATCCATCAGAGGTATGGTCATATTCAAGAGGTTATAATGCAAAACTTTAATCCAAAACCTAAAACAAATATGGCAAATTCATTTCCTCCATCTTATAATTATTTTCTTAAAACAATAGCCCTGGCTAGAATTATTTTGCCTGAAATGAATATTCAAGTTCCACCAAATCTTACCCCGAATATTTTCGGAAATTATATTGACGCTGGCATTAATGACTGGGGCGGTATCTCTCCAATAACAATTGATCACGTTAATCCGGAATTCCCATGGCCAAGTATACAATCTGTGAATCATGTCACGGTAAGCAGAGGTCACAAATTTAGAGCCCGGTTGCCTATCTATCCAGAATTTCTTGACAAAAAAGATGGGTTTATACCTACTGAACTAAGAAATTACATACACTTGTTGTCAGATTCTGATGGACTTGTTAGGGAGGATTATATTAATTGCACTTGAATTTAGATTATGTTCTAAAAAATGTGGATCCCATTGTTGCAAGCGCGTTAGATCGTGCTTTAGATGGCAAAGATGTTTCGATAGAACAGGCTATAGAGCTATTGGATTGTAACGGAATAGAAATGAATCTAGTTGTACTCATAGCAGATGAATTGCGCAGACAGGCTGTAGGAAACACGGTAACATATGTTATAAATAGAAATATTAACTTCAGTAATGTTTGTATCAAACGCTGCGGGTTTTGCGCATTTAGTAGAGACTACCGTACAGATGAAGGCTATTTTCTGCCTATGGAAGAAATTGTAAAAAGAGCGAAAGAGGCTTGGAGGTTAGGTGCAACTGAAGTTTGCATTCAAGCTGGACTACCTCCAAAAATGGATGGCCATTTTTATATAGATATTTGTAATGCTATAAAGAAGGAATTACCAGATATTCATATTCATGCATTTTCACCTGAAGAAGTTCTCTATGGATCAGTTAGGTCTGAAATCCCGGTTGAAGAATATTTGAAAATGTTGAAAGAGGCTGGCGTTGGAAGCTTGCCTGGAACAGCAGCAGAGATCCTCGATCAGAATATAAGAGATATGATATCTCCCGGTAGGATAACTGCAGAAGATTGGATAAGGATCGTAAAGACTGCACATTCTATGAAGATTCCAACTACATCAACTATCATGTACGGACATACTGAGACTTCTCTACATCAAGCAAACCATTTGGCATTGATAAGAAAAATACAGAGCGAAACACATGGTTTTACAGAATTTGTACCATTAAGTTTTGTACACAATGAAGCACCCATCTATAATAACAGCAAGATACCTCACATTCGTGCAGGTGCTACCGGTAACGAAATAGTAAAGATGCATTCAGTATCACGCATTATGTTAAACAAACACATCGATAACCTACAAGTTTCATGGGTAAAAGAGGGAATGAGGATGTCTCAAATACTATTGGCAGCTGGCGCCAATGATTTAGGAGGCACATTAATCAATGAAAGTATTTCCAACGCAGCTGGCTCGCAGTATGGACAGATGATAAAACCAAAGGATATGAGATCAATAATAAGATCATCTGGCAGAGTGCCAGCACAACGATCAACAACATATCGTTTGCTTAAAATATACTCTCACGAAGATAAAGCAGAGCATGAATCTGAATTAGACAAAGCAGATCCCACACAATTTGGTTCGTACAATGAATTAATAAAACTCGACAAGTTCAGGTATCATCGTGTAGATAACAATAACAATAATAAGAATATTAACATGGCCTAGTTAACTAGCCACTAATCTTCTCACATATATCATTCATTATGTGCATTCCTAAAGCCGATTTTAGATTTATTTATTTATTCTTTATTGTTTATTCTTCTTACAACAGATCTGTGATCATTTTATCAACAATAAGACGCAGGTATCTTTAGTTTGAGTATGTATTCTAGCGAGAAAGAAACAGCAATAGCAACAACATTACTCAGGGGAGGGAGGAAGTCAGCCTTGATACAAAGATAATTTAAATCAACGATATTAGCATAGATTGCATTTAAACCAAATAATAAACCACATATTTATGCAAGCAAATGAACCTTTCTACCATATGGTACTGAAACTTTATGTTTTGACTTGTGATTTTAAGTAAACGCAAATATGTGCCAGCCTGCTGGATCAGAACTTCAAAGAGTTTTCATTTCTATCCTTAATGGGTGTATATTCACAGCCCATAGGGCCACAATATCTTCCAACATATACAGCCTGGGGCCGATAGAGAGCAGGCCTAGGCGCCGCCTCAGCGAACTTCTCCTCAACTACATGGGCAGACCATCCAGATATCCTTGAGATGGCAAATATCGGGGTGTTTAGGTCCATTGGAATCCCCATACTATAATAAAGTGATGCACTGTATAGATCGACATTAGGATAAATCCGCTGATTTTTGTTTCTAAGCATGTAGTCTTTAGTTGCTTTTTCGACACGTTCGGTCATCTCAAACCAGTTCGTCCCTTTTTCTTTTGATAGTTCTCTTGATAATCTGAAAAGTACTTCCGCTCGAGGATCTGTAGTTCTGTATACTGCGTGACCCATGCCCATGATCCGACCACCTTGCCGCAGTCTATTTGTTACCCAATCTTCCACCTTGTCAAGATCGCCAATTTCAAGAAGCATCTTCATTACTTGAATATTTGCTCCCCCATGCAACTCGCCTGAGAGTGCACCTATAGCTCCACCAATACAAGCATACATGTGAGCCCTAGTTGATGCAATTTCTCTAGCAGCAAATGTCGATGCATTAAAACTATGCTCAGCATGTAAAATGAGAGAGATATCAAATATCTTTGACTCTTGCTGAATTGGATCAGTTCCTCGAAGCATGTACAAAAAATTTGTGGCGTGAGATGCTTCTTCACTGGGCTCAACAATATGCTGCCCATTTCGAATTCTATCCCATGCAGCTATAATCGTAGGAATTTTTGAAATGAGAACAATCGCTCTTCTAACGTTGGATTCTCTTGAGTCCTCATCCATATTCAAATCATAATGAGCCAGCTCTGAAACACATGATTGAAGCACATCCATAGGACGTGCATCTCTTGGTCGGTTTTTTAAATTCTTAATGACTGATTCAGGTAGACGACGGGCTTCACGCAATCTATGTGAAAATTCTGCCAGTTCTTCAACATTTGGAAGTTCTCCAAATAACAAAAGGTATGTCGTTTCTTCAAATGTAGAATGATTAACTAAGTCTAAAATATCATAACCGCGATAAATTAATTTGCCCTGTTCCCCATCAATAGAACAGATCTTAGTATCAGCAACTTCAATATTTCTTAAGCCAATATTTCTTGCGTCCATACAATAATGATACTTCAGGAAGTTTATATATTAAAGTAATGTTGAGCCATACA
>JBJMFM010000342.1:0-17873 GCA_045808425.1 Nitrososphaeraceae archaeon
TTGTGTTGTAACTCAAATGTAGATAAGAATCATTTGTTATAACCGTCCTCTAAAGATTTTAGATAATATGAGCGATGTGATAATTTGTTGTCATCTTTTTACTGCAATCTTTATTTTTGTTTTTGTTCTTTGTTGACTAACGGTAGAATGATGGTAAAAGTAGCTCCCTTACCATCAGTATTGTTACTAGCATATAATTTTCCACTATGTGCTTCTACTATAGTCTTAGAAATATACAGACCTAATCCAGTTCCTTTATGAGACTTGATGGAAAACTTTGAAATAATATACAACCTACTAGCAGTAACAATGTCACTGACTTGGCATACAGAGTATGTACTTAAACACTTGCACAATATATGGCATGTAAATTTAGCCTTTACAATACTAGCAATATATATTCATGTCCTTAAGTTAAATGCAGATCTGGATATCATACGTAAGGATTTAATGTTTCTATCATGATAGCCACATTCATAAAAAAATGAATATCTTTAAAATATTTGCTAGTTGTTGAAATCTCGCCTGTTTGTTCTTACTCCTCCCCGTGTTTTTTCTCTTGACTGATCTTCATCTTCATTATAGCCAGGCTCATGTAATTCTTTCTCATCTTCATCGCTATTAGTCTATGGTTTTAGATTCTCTTTTGATTTCTGAGCACAAAACCTTATTGCATCCTCTCTAGAGAAGGACCGATTACTGAAGGTTACTGAAGGTCTTATGTGGTTACATGTATATCTAAATAATTCCCTATTTACTTTCATAAGCAGAGCGATATGGAAACAAGAAGTGGATGTCATGCTAGAAACCATTCGTTGCTAGTGAAGTTTTTTAGTTAAACCTGAGATATAAGTCAGTATTACATACATACCAATAAGTGCATTAGTTAACTATCCTAAATTCCGATGGATTATCTTCACTTATTCCTGAACTGCTGAGATAGATTTTGTCAAACTTAAGTACATCTGATTTGATATATAGTCTACGTCGAGAAACGCCTACTATGATCCCAAATCCAATGATATTTCTATTCGATCCTAATGCCACAAACATTCTTACAAGTTTTCTTCGCTGGATGCGAGCAGTGTTGTTCCTATCTATCAGATATAAATGACCATATCTTCCTAGTTGTGCTCTATAATACGTCTTTCCTTTATACACAAATATAGATTCTTTGAACTCTATAGAGATAATAGCATGACTTCCATAGTCTTCTGATATGTATCGTAAAAGCTGACTTAATCTCCTCTGTTTACGATCAATTTTAGATTTTAGGGTATTGCTAGGAGATTTTCCGTACAACACAATATACGGCAAAAAATTCGCTCTGAATGTATGGAATACAGAATCCTCTCCGAGGCATACTACTACATCGGGTTTTATCTCCTGAGCCATCCTAATTTTATAATCAATACCGTTGTTTAGCACGTAACCGTCAGTGTTAATAATACAAATGTTAGAAAAAGTTCGGATTTCTCTTGAAATTTTCTTGATTGCTTTGATGATAATCTCCTCAAATCCGGTTGGAGTAGTACTTCCCACAAACTCAATGAATTGTGGATTAACATCTCGCAAGTCAGTTATCTTAGCACATATGAGAGCACCACCAATCGCATTTGGTGGTGCCAAGTCTCCTTGACCTATATCTGCATCTATTATACAAGGTCTAAGACCATTTTTCAATGCCTCATTTATAAGACATACTGCAAGTGTGGATTTTCCTGTATCACTATTCCCGACTACCAATATTGTTCTTAAAATCTTTCCATCATAAAAAATTCTTTGAATAATATCTCTCCATATTGACATGCCAGCAAGGGAACAATGAGCAAGCCAACTTTCTCCACCTGTTATACTAATCTTACAATCAGAACTTATCTCAAAGGGCAAAATTTTACCAACACGTATCGATACTTCACTATTGGAAACATCTTTTCCTAGGACCCATCCCTTCCCGTCCAGGTGTACTATGGCAGGGCCTTTGACTAAATGTATCCACTTCGAGGACAAAATCCCTTCATATAATATATGCTACAATACAAGTTAATATTTTACATATGATTTCTGAATTTGTTGTTAAATATATGATAGGGACCTATCATAGATAATAAAGATAATGCATCATAACAATAGAAAGAGATTTTACGTGAAATAAAGAGAGATCAAGTGCATGTGTGTAAATTCCCTGTATCATAACCTAAAAAAGTTACATTTATCGTTGGAAGCAGCTTATTTTCCAATAATAACCAATAGATGTTAGTCATTGATTAACCTAGTTAATCATTATCTAAATAAGGCAGGACAATCAAATATCTACACAGGTGCAATTTAATGACAAGAAATGATGATGATAAACATCATAACAATGATGGCAATAACTCTAACAATCAGCTAACGCCATCGTCAGCTACAAGTAATAATATCTTAAGTTTGATTGATAGCTTCATAGAACAGATATTTCATATGAGAAGAACCCTTGATGTCATTTCTATTTCTGCTATCATCTTGGCATGTCTTGCAATAGCACTTTCCATATTTTTATTAAGACACCCATCATTCTTTGCAGTGCTTGAAATAGAAAATGAATTTGGTCTGGTTCTTGGCATATTGTTAGGTGCAATAATTATTATTTCTGCGATATGGATAGTAGCAGGTATCAAACAATATCGCTCTATCAGTTCGTGGAGTAAGAGATATAATGACTACGTGAAACATAAAGAGGCTTTAGACAGAAAGCTTGCATTACAACAATATGATGATAATGGAGATCCAAGCCTTGGTGGGAGTTGATTTCACTTGTAATTTTTATCTGACTCCTCAATAATACTTTTTCTTCTTGGAAACATTTTCTCATATGGTTCCAATATACTTCTACAGAATTCTATTCCTTTTTGCGTAGCTCTATATACCGTAACTGCTCTTTTTCCAACTTGTGCCTCAGTTCTACTTATCAACTCATTTAGTTCCAGCTCATCAATGATGGACTTGTGCTTTTTTAAATTCAATCCACAAAAACTAATTAACGCAGTCTGGTTTAGTTCACCATATTCAACCAATTTTAGTATTATATCCTCAACAATATAGATCCTATCTCGATATGAGGATGTAGAACCAGACATTATTAGCAACTGACTTTTAATGTCGTTTATATCTATATACTCATTTAGAATGTAAGTTAACTTTGTTAAGTAATGTACAGTATTTACATATACATAGGCTAAATTAATTGCCAGTAATGTTGCCAGTAGTGTGTACAAAACAAAAAACTAAGAGGTGTATTATTTTTTTACCAGTAAATTTTTCCGTTTCGTTTCTGCTAGTAATAATACATACGATATTGCTTGCTATTCTGCTGTATATTCTTCTACAACAGCAAGCAATAGCAGATAGTATGAAGATAATTAACTTTTTAATTTCGGACGGACTCTGAAATTTAAATATGCTGTATGATAGTGAAGGAGTTAAGAATTGGATGCCTATCTACAAGTATAGTAACTTTAAGAAAAGTAAGAATTGGAATTGGTCGTGTGCTTATTAAGTCAAGGATCGTTAACAATTGAATGCGATTTTTGAGTATAGCAGCACTAATCATACCCGGGTAAGTTTTTTCATCTTATCCTATATACAACATATTATAATTTAGTGAAGTGTATCACTACTTGTGTGCACCTGCTCTAAATGTAACTTAAATTCACTAGAGCTGCCAAACTCCTTACCACAATATTCACATACAATATTATTGTCTGAACGCTTATTTTCTCCCTCTCCTTGCACGATTTAACGAATAATTTGATAGTATAAAAAGCTTGTACAAATTAGCAAATTGTCAATATCAATATAACATTTGCCTTCTATAGTATGTGGCAAGAGTCCGAGTTCTAAGCAATAATACTTGTATTTTATACCTCTGTTAATTGTATAAACTACCATATTTTTATTGATTGAAGTGGAAATATATAGAGTAGGATTTTTGAATCTATACATGCAAGTATCATGTTCTTGACAGTTGCTGAGATCTGTTGTTGCACTCTAGTCATATTCTCTATGCCATAGGACACTGTGTCTTTTCGTTTGGTAGAGCAGAAGTACATGTAGAATAGCTTCCATATTGGGTTTAGGGTATAGCTATCAACAAAATTTGCAGAAATCAGAGAGGAGAAAATCATTGAAGATTACGTCAGGTGATGAATAGATATGTATATTTGCTGCAAAAACCCGGAAATTTGGTAAAATAACCGGCGCTTAGATAGCTGACGCAAAGTGGACAAAGTGATAACGCCAGCTGCTGGATTAGATTAGTCTAATATACCAGAGATTAGTTTGACCTTTTTAGCGCAGGTATTTTTATTAATAAGATATCATCTGACCTAGTGTGACATCAACTACAACTAACTACTTATGCCACCAATAATTGATCTAACTGTTCCAGCCCAAGCCTTTTTGTTCAAATTTTCGCTTATCCCCAAAAATTTACTTACAAGATTGTAACAAAAAACTACTCTGTCAACCAGCCTTTAGCGAATTGTGGCAAATCTTGTCTTTAGTGGAAAAACTTCCTTAATTTTGAAGATGACTTTTTCCTTATAGATAATATGATATATCCTGAAAAGTGATCTTGTTTTAGAGTTATATCCTATTTTAAGAATTTTCCTGAACGTCTCAAGTTGATAGTTTGTTATAATGCTTCCTATACTTAGGTGCTTTTGCTTTATCTGCCTTATTATTTCATCAGGTAAATTACAAGGAATAATATTTGAAGTTGCATATACTAAATTTTCACCTGTTTTTTTGTTAAAAATTCTAACTTCCCTTTTAATTAATTGGTGGCGTTCTTTTTGTTTCAAAATTTTTATGGCTACTTCAGAATTTGTTAATATAGTCAGAATTTGCTCTACAGTTCCAGTTTCTGCTAAAAGAATTTTTTCAAATAAACCAAGTTTAATATGTGAAGTGTTCTCAAGGTCAGAAATCCTTTGTAGCATATAGATTCCAAAGTCTTCTGTGATTATAGAAATAACAGCCATTTAATCTCACATGAATGTTTCAAATATTAGCAAAATGATCCAAAAGTAGCCGGTAAATAATCGATGCAGTAGCAAATGCAATAGTTCCTAAACTAATTATTTTAAGAGAGGCTTCCAGTCTTTTCATACGGTGTCCGTCTTGGGAGGCTCTTTTCAATTCTTTATAAGGTCTAGATATTTTAATTTCTACGTAGCTAATAAGACCTGTAATAGCGGATAGAGATAATGGCATAACACCAATCGAATTTGTCTGCATTATGAATCCGGCTAATAACGGTAAGACTCCCCAAGATACTGCAAACCAGAAATCATTATGAAAATATCCCTGAAATAACTCCAAATTATATGAGAAAACAAAAAATCCTTCTAGAATAGCTACTATCCACAATAAAGGCACATAGAGTATCATATAATAAATTCCAATAGAATATGCTGTTACTAGAGATAATATCATCAGCAGCCATAACTGCTTTTTGCTAAAGTATTCTCCCCAAGGCTTTACATTCCGTGAACCAAGACCATCAGCTGCATGAGCAGATACTCCAAGAGCTAACATATATATAATAGCAATTGCTCCTACTCTATCCCATAATATAGTATGCGGCAAAATAGAACCTATTATTACAAATGAAATACACATCCCAGTATAAGGAATGAAAAGCAACCCCATGAAAACCCGGAACCTGACAGGACCAAATTTTGGTACAAACCACTCATTTAAACGAGTATCGTCGTTCATGGTTTTCTTGCACAGATGATTGCAGCTGTCCCAAATGTATAGTATTTGCAAAATATATTTTTAAATCCTCTCTGTTTGAGTGATTCTATTGTATGTTCAGCCCATCTGCTGGCCTTTACCAACTTATCTAGTTCGTTGAATACGGTTAGCCATGATTTAATCAGGTAACCTGTTTTTCTTAGAATCATAAAATATGTATTCCAGAGTTTCTGGAATATCTTATTTTTAGGGTAAGTAAAGTCGTGGAATACTACAATGCCATCATGTCTGAGAATACGCCAACATTCATCTACGACCATTTTTACATCTATATATTTAGCTAGATATGATGATGTAACCGAATCGAAACATTCGTCTTTATACGGCAATATTTCTGCAGTGCCATTAGTAAGAAGTAAATTTTTTCTTTTGTTTTTCGCAATTTGTAAATAATTAAATTCTAGATCAAAACCAACCACCTTAGTAGCAACAGCCTTATCCATAAGCATAGAAGAGAGAATACCTGTTCCACATGCGAGATCAAGAACTAAGCATCTTTTGCCGACCATGTTTACAATCTGATTTTTCCAAACAGAATCCTGACCAAACGTGGTGAAGCGTACTATAGAATCATAATTAGTAGCATTATCATAAGTGAAGAATCTTCTAACTTGCTTATAACCGTCGTGTACCTCCAATATTGATACTTAGCCATACATACTATTATGTCTTGAAAAATTTATAGCAGGATCTATCATAATTTCATAGTTGTATTTCGTCAACTGGCAAAGAGACATATATATAGAAGAAATAGACGGACAGAAAGTTGTCGTCAAACGAAATAAATCAACAAAGGATTTTCATGAGCATCTCCTAATATTAGCGTATACGTTAATCTCGATCCTTTTGGCACACCCTTCCTCACCACCACTTGTTGGAAAAATGATGTTGAAGAACGAAGGCTATGAAACTAGAAGGAGTTTAGGACAATTGGGAATTCCCACGCCCCGTTTAATTTCAATTTCAGATAAAACCCTTGTTGAAGAATATGTAGAAGGAGGTAATCTTTATAGAGCGCTTTCTGATGGCGGAGATAATTTACTAGCTTTCCAAGCAGGAACCTTAACTGGTAAATTACACAAGGCTGGCTACGTGTTTATAGATAACAAATCACAGAATTATCTTGTTACTTCAGATAATTTAATTGTTAGAACAGATTTAGGATTTATGCAGAGAAAAGATTCGACATTTTCACGAAGTATGGATATAGGTTCATTTCTAGCAAGTATTATAGACTTTGAAAGATTCCATTATGATATAATAGAGAAGGCCTTTTTTGATGGGTACAGATCAGAGATGAAAAAGCTTCCATATTTGGCTATTATTTTGCGCAATATGCTCTCACTAGGTTTCACTTCAAATCAATCCATGATGTTTAGAAATATTGCTAGGATTTCTACACATCTTTGAGAAGCTCATGAAAAAATACAAATACATAAGGCCTTATATTAAAATCCCCTGTATAAGATCATTAATGAGATCTATGTATAATCATCATTAGCAATCATATTAGACTAGAAACTCAATATGATAAGAAAAAATGGCATTTGATAATATTGATTATAATAGTATCTCCTCTTCTTTAAATTATAGAATTATTTCATTTATTACTTCATAGACGATTTATTGGCTAGTTGAATTTTATGGCACCAAGATCTTGCAGCATTTTTACACTCTCTAATATATGCCAATGTTCTACAATTTTATTATCTGCTATTCGATAAAAGTCTGCAGTCTTAAATGAAATATGTTTTCCAGATATATGAATGCCAGCTGTGAGCATAAGCTGTCGTTCTGGTGTACCAGTAGTATTTGTAAATACGACTACATTATTTCCTTCAGCTATAATGTGGTCTATAGTAATATGAAGGTCAGGAAATGCAGTAATCAGGTCGCTGAAGTATTGTTTGACTCCATCTAAACCTTGATATACTAATGAATTATGTTCAATTTCGTTTACTGCGACCAGTTTATCTAATGCTGTAATGTTACGATTGTTAAAAGCTTGAGTGAAAGCAATTACTATTGATTTATTCATATGACTTAGAGAATTATTATTATTTTTCTGTTGCTGCTGTTGCTGTAGTTGTCCTAATACATTTTGTTGTTTTTGCTGCTCTAATAATAATAAAATACTTATAGCTGCAGAACAAGTTAAAACCAAAGTCATTATTCTATAATTCGTCAACAAATTTTTTTCTTTCACCAACGCGATCAATATCAAAACATCTCAATATAAATATAAATGAATATATGTCATAGTTATCTTACTGCTATATGCTTCATTGAGTTACTCGCAATCATACATTAACTCGATCTTGCAAACTTCTCCATTATTCGACCTATACACTTTGTAGTTTTATTTAGTAAATCAATCCTAGCAAATTCGTTTGGGGAATGAATTCTTGAGAATACATAAGTACTACCTACAGAAATGCATGGTACGTTAAGAATCTTAACGAATGGATACATTGGTCCTGTACCAGCAGAGGATATACTGATAATGGATGAACCAAAAATTTCATTTGCGGATTCTTCAACTTGCTTTACAAAAGGATCATTGATTGATGTTCTGACGGCTGCTTCTCCATGGATAATCCTTGCTTCAATATCGTTATCAAATCCATTTTCCTTTAGATGATCTTTGAGTCGTGAGAATTGTTTTTCAGGAATCATATTCGGAATGAGCCTGAAATCCAACTTAGCAGTAGCGATAGCGGGAAGAACTGTTTTTGCCCCCTCGCCAGTGTAACCTGATGCCAGACCTGCAATATTGCATGTCGCCATTCCAACAAGTGCCTTAATAGCATCTATTCCAGCAACATTGTTTACGAATGTTCGTATTTGATATTCCTTTTTAAATTCATTCTCATCGAAAGAATCTCTTGATAGTGTACAAAGTTCTTCTGGAGTAAACTGCCTTATATCCTTGTACCAGTCTCTAATCAGAATTTTTCCTTTATCGTCTCTTAAAGTATTTAAAGCCTTTATAAGACGCCAGGCAGGATTTTCGATTAAAACTGCAAGACTAGAATGAGCATCCCGAGCCGGACCTTTTGCTATCAACTCAACATAAAGCAAGCCTTTCATGCCAAGGCTGATAATTGGTCTGCTACCTACATCAATGTAACCAAACTCCCATATTACTCCATCACAGTTAAGTTTCTCTCTGTACTTAGTGAGATACTGTTCTATATGTACACTCCCAATTTCCTCCTCACCTTCTACCATGTATTTAACATTACAGGGTACGTCACCAGTTTTCTTAAGATAATACTCTACTGCCTTAATTCTAGTAATTAACTCACCTTTATCATCCGCAGAACCACGTCCAAATATACGATCGCCTTCAATTTTTCCGCTGAATGGATCTATATCCCACAACTCTACAGGATCTTCTGGTTGTACGTCATAATGATTATAAAATAAAATAGTCTTCCCGTTAGGGTTTGATTTGGATTTTACTTCACCATAAACTATAGGAGGAGCAGGAAGGTAGTCACTATTATTTCCCGAACTGACACTGTCAGAATATAATACTTGAGATTTGATCCCAGCTTTATCCATTATGCCTGCAACACTTTTGGCACAATCAACAAGACCTTGTCTTTTAGCAGACACGCTAGGATATCGTATTAGAGTTTGCAGGTCAGAGATAAGATCTTCCATTTCAGAGTCTACTACATCATCGATAATCCCATTCAACAATCCGGTATTTTCTATAACTGAAATTAAAGGTTACCGTCATTTCAAATTCTGGTTTTATGACATAGGTATCATCAGTATTGTGTTTTGTTGCAACTATTAGGATCTGTATACGTTCCATTTCCTTAGATTGTTGACATTAACTGAATATATCTGAAAACCAACCAGAATGCATTTATAACATCCTTTTATTATTTTATTTCTCATATGCTGTCATCTGCTGATTCAAAAAGTGTTTTCCTTTCGCCACGATCTATTGCGGTTATAGGAGCATCTGAAAAACCAGGAGTAGGCAGAGCTATCTTTTCCAATATTATAAATGGATACAAAGGAAAGGTTTACCCAGTTACACCATCTAGTGCTAGTGTTTTTGGTATAAATGCCTACAAAACTGTTCTTGATATTCCAGAGAATATCGATCTTGCTGTAGTCGCGACTCCTAATAGGATTATACCTACAGTAATGGAGGAACTTGGCAGGAAAAATATCAAAGGTACAATTATTGTTTCGGCTGGATTTAAAGAAGTTGATGAGCAGGGTGCAGAACTTGAAAGAGAAGTAGGAGCAATCGGTAAAAAATACGGAACAAGGATCATAGGTCCCAATTGTCTTGGAATAATGAGTTTATCTGAACACAACATGATGAATGCAACATTTCTTAAGATTACTCCAAAACATGGCAATATAGCTCTGATATCACAGAGTGGTGCTATTTGTGCAGCTACGGTTGAAGATGCGATGGCTCAAGGGATAGGATTTTCAAAGGTAATAAGTATGGGCAACAAGGTGGATATGGATGAAAACGACGTTCTTGAATTGCTAGCCGAAGATGAGGAAACAAAAGTTATTGTGATGTACCTTGAAGATATCCATGATGGTAGACGGTTCATGGAAATTGCTAAAAAGATTACAAGGGAAAATAAGAAACCGATCATAGTACAGAAGGCAGGTAGGACTCCTGAGGGTGCTAAGGCAGCGATGTCCCATACAGGAGCATTAATGGGGGCTGATGAAATCTATGATGCATTATTTGCTCAATCTGGTGTAATAAGAGTAAATACGATGCAGGAGCTATTTGAGCTTTCGACTGCGTTTTCAAAACAACCAATTCCAGCAAGCAATAGTGGTGTAGCAATAGTCTCAAATGCTGGAGGACCTGCTATTATTTCGACTGATGCCTGTTCAAAATTTGGATTAAAAATGGCCGATATTTCTGCATCAAAGGAAATAATCTCAAAAATAATTCCTCCACATGGGTCGGCAAGGAATCCTGTAGATATTGTCGGTGATGCAGACTTTAACCGTTTTGAAAAAGTGCTCACTGAACTATTATCAAATCCAAATGTTGGGTCGGTGGTTACAATGTGTACTCCTTCTGCTACTCTAGACTACAATGAGTTAGCAAGAACAATTGTTAAAACGTCGAAGGGTACTGGCAAGACTGTACTTGCTGCACTAATGGGACTTGCAGAAGGTACTGAAAATAAAGAGATTCTCTCAAATGGAGGAATACCACATTTTATGTACGCAGAACCTGCAATAGAAACCCTCTATGCAATGTACAAATTCAGCAATTGGCTATCAAGTCCAATAGGACAGACAGAATATTTTGATGTCAACAAGAAAAAAGTAAAGACAGTTTTTGATAATGTAATACAGCAGCGAAGAACAAACCTAATAGAAGAAGAGGGATATGAAATCCTTAATGCATATGGCTTTCCCATTCCAAGAAGCATACTTGCAACAAGTGAAAACCAATGTGCACAAGCAGCTCAAGAAATTGGTTTTCCAGTTGTTATGAAGGTTGCTTCGCCGGATATTACCCACAAGTCAGATGCAGGAGGAGTCAAGGTTGGATTGAAAAGTGATGATGAAGTCAAATCAGCTTTTAGAACGATAATGGGTAATGCTAAAAAATACAATCCAAACGCAAAGATCAATGGTGTTCTTGTACAAGAAATGGTAAAATCTGGTAAGGAAACGATTTTAGGAGCAAAACATGATCCTTTGTTTGGGCCCCTAATCATGTTTGGTCTTGGTGGCATATATGTTGAAGTTCTCAAAGATGTTGTTTTTATGCTAGCTCCAATAGACAGGCACGAGGCAGCACGCATGGTGCAATCAATAAAAACCATTAGATTACTGAAAGGCGTCAGAGGAGAGAAACCGTCCGACCTAGAGGCAATAGTGGACAACCTTCAACGATTGTCAAAGTTGGTTGTTGATTTTCCAGAAATTGGAGAATTTGATATTAATCCTCTTTTAGTACTTGAAGAAGGAAAAGGAGCTCGAGTGGTAGACGTTAGGATAGGTTTGAGAACAGCCAATCTCACTTAACTACGTTAATTTGTTTCCGCATTCTTCACAGAAAATCGCATCCTCCTCGTTTTGATATCCACATGAAGTGCACTTTCTTTTATTTGAAGTCTGATTATCATTTTTTGTTCTCATTTTTGTCGCGGTGGTAGCAAGTAGAACAACGTCTCCAATTTTTGAAATATCACTCCACATAACTTCATCGCTTTGATTAAAAGAGCTTTCACTAATATTGTTATTCATATACTTAGAGATCTTGATACTGATCTGTATTTGTCCTTCCGATGATCTGCGTAATCCAATTTCCTTAACTCTTCCAACCAATATTGCATTGCTATCATAAGCAGGCATACCAACAAGCGATTGAATTGGAACAAATCCTAGTTGAGCTGTTAATGGTGTGGTTTTAGTAATAGAAGAAGCGTCATTTGTGGCGGTATTAATAATAGAAGTGGAAGTGAGCTCTGCATCCTTAGACTGTCGTGAAAGGTCATGAGGCGATACTGCATCATCATTATTATTAATGCTTGGCGACTGGACTTGTGCCACAGCCTTGTCCTCTACCGTTGCGCTCTTAGAATTGGCAGCAGATGTATCAAATTTGCGATATTGTGCTAATATGCTATTACATGTTTTACACTTATATTCTCCTTTTTCGATCAGAGTAACTCCTTCCCCAAGTTGTTCATTTGGATTTTCATAATCTATCATTGGTGAACCTTTGTATTCTTTTTCACACTTACTACAATAATATTTTGAAAATCGGGCCTCGTCTAACCTACCTACGCCGGCAAGAAATAACTCAGGTCCTCCTAGATTACCTCTTCTTTGTTCTTCCTCTGTCACGTTTGCATATACATGCCCCCCGGAGCCTCGTAACTTCTTCTCCTGTAGATTATTGCCTTTATTCATTATTACTATACCTCTTATCTGGCTTCTACGAGTTATTTAAAATATTTTCTCCTATAGAGATAACTGTTGTCTTCAATACAAATAGATGTAGTTATAAACTATTTTTCAGCCATTATTCCGTATACCTTATATGCTTGTAATTTACATTATAAAGCACAAAAGAATTGCGGCAGATTTAGCATGCATATGAACCGGATACTGCTTCCTATATATCTCCCGTGCCTTTTGTAACTAATATAAAGTGAAAATAAAAATTGACAAGAACATTTCAACAATTAGGACTGGGTGCTGAAATTCTAAAAGCACTCAAAGAAAATGGATATGAAATGCCTTTTCCTATACAAGAGACATCCATACCTCTTATTTTAAATGGTGTAGATGTAGTAGGGCAAGCGCACACGGGAACTGGTAAGACGGCGGCTTTTTCATTACCTATGCTAACCAGAGTAAAGCGTAATGGTCCAATACAGGCACTGATACTTGTACCTACAAGAGAATTAGCAGTGCAAGTAACAAATGAAATAAATAAGTTAGCAAAATACACTGGCATTAGAACAGTGTCTATTTATGGTGGACAGAGTATTAATATCCAGTACGATCAATTAAGAAGGGGAGTGCAAGTAATAGTTGCGACTCCAGGCAGGTTGATTGACCATGTTAAGCATGGCTCGATCCAGCTAGACTCTGTAAAATATGTGGTTCTCGACGAAGCAGACAGAATGCTCGATATGGGTTTTATTGATGATATAAAATTCATATTGTTTTACATAAATGAAGACAGGCAGACATGCCTATTTTCTGCAACAATGCCCCCCGAGATTTTAAAACTAGCACAGGAATATATGAAGGACATTGAAGAAATCAGACTTAACAAAGAAGAGATTGGCCTTGATACGATAGATCAATCGTATTTAATTGTACATGAGAAAGAGAAGTTCAAGCACCTGTGCAACTTTATAAGAAACAGAGATAACACTCAGACGATTATCTTTGCTGCCACTAAACAAAGAACACAGAGACTTGCAGAGGAACTCAGGCGGGAAGGATTCAAAGCAATCACAATTCATGGAGATCTCTCTCAAAAGCAAAGAGATAATGCGATGCATAGATTCAAGAGAGGAAGTGAAGACATCTTAGTGGCTACCGATATTGCAGCACGGGGAATTGATGTCCCAGCAGTGGGCCATGTAATCAATTATGATGTTCCTGAAGACCCATTGATTTACTTTCACAGAATTGGAAGGACTGCTCGAGCGGGAGGAAGTGGTAAAGCCATCTCGTTAGTATCACAAGAAAGAGTTGATGATTTTTCAAGAATTCTGAGACAAACTGAACATCCTATCCGTAAGCTCAATGAAGAAATGGGAATTGAAGTGCATGTAGTTCACCATCGCTCAAATATAGGATATCAACGCACACGTAATTATGATAATAATAACAAAAGTTACCGTGGAAGAGGTGGATATCGTTATGACACCAGAGACAGATCACATTATGCCGGCAGTAGATATAGTTATAACGGCTGGGGAAGACGCTACAATCATAGCCAAAGGTAAGAAACAACGACGGATTAAATTCTACAGCATTAATCAATATCTGTAATACATATACTCAGAGTATAAAATATGGGTATACCTATAATAGCTACTGCTTAATTTGGGCTCAGTTGTCCGGGGACACTAATAGTGAATTCCTGCTTAATTGAATGCTTATAGGTATCGACGGTGATTCAATCACGATACCATAACAAAACTATATATCTAAAAATAACAATTTAACAATTAGATGCATTCAGTTGAGTATGAAGATTCTTTTATTAAGATTGCAGGTTTAATAGGAGGGGAGGAATACATCAAAGTTGCTCGTGCTCTTTTAAATACAGAAGACACAACTGATGAAGAAATTGCAAGTGCCACTGGTTTGAGAATCAATATAATAAGAAAAGTTCTTTATGATATGTTTGGCAAGGCTCTAATTACTGGCATAAGAGTGAAAGACGAAAAGAAAGGGTGGTTTGTATATAGATGGCGTGCAAAACAGGATCAGGTTGACAATTTTATTGACAATCAGAAGAAAAAGATCCTCGATAGACTACAAAAGAGATTGGAATATGAAGAATCATCTGAATTTTATCACTGTGGAAATAGAGACTGTCCTCGTGTTAAATTCGACTATGCAGTTGAAGTATTCTTCAGGTGTCCTCTGTGCAGAGGATCACTTAACATGGTTGATAACAGTAAGATAAAGGAAGCATTACACTACAAAATAGAACAGATATCTACAGATATCTCTTGCAGCAAATAAGGCGCTCGTGTTTCTAAATATACTATTTTCAATAAGTTTGGTTACGTCAGATGCATCGGTTATAGTTTCTCTGAGCATAGACTGATGTATGGATACAACTACTAACATCATATACATCAGAGATTAATGCCTCCTCAGCAGAATAGGTAAAAATTTTTGCTGGCAGAATATGGTATTAGCAGGCGTATTACCCATCAAAGTTAATAGATATGCTGTTGCTGTAAGATATTGGTAGATTGTATTTGATTATTTTTTGCTCTTAACTTTGCCCTATATTTTATGTTACGTGGTCTTGTTCGTAGTTTGTATCCACAGCAAGGACACCATAACAGATCCCATTTTATGAATACTTCACACACTTGACAGCGTTTCTGTCCAGTAGCATAACGACCAGAACCAACTGGTTTCTGTGCCTTGTGACGTATACATATACCCTTACAAGTCATTTACTTCTTTTCCCACAAGTACTAATAATTCTATTTAAATACAGAAGATCCACTAGCGTCTGAAGCTTTTCCGGTCGGTTTTGTATATATGCTGACAAAGAGATCACACTTGTTACCTTGCCCATTACTTTATTCTTCTCAATATGCTTTTTTACAGTTACTGCATTATCAAGTGTGTACAAATCTATTACTCGTTTAAGCATACTTTGTACTCATGTTCTTCTTGTCTATCGATGGGAGACTCGGATAACTATGGGCAATAGTGTTTTAATTAATAAATAATCAAAGGAATCAATAGGGTAACTTATTCTCGGAGATTCAATAAACCTATTAAATACAGCCTATCTAGGTCGTAAAGCTAACTCAAGGAGAGTGACATAGATCAACATATTTAAGAAAGATTAAATTCTGTGATATATTTCTATCCAAAGATGGACAGAAAAGGTACATATTTGGATTCCAACCCAACGGCTTTAGATCCCGGTTAATCAAAGTCATTAGGGCCTACCTCTTCAACATAATCATTATTCCATGTAACTAAAAGAGTACTATCGCCATCGCTGCTTAGAACCTTAACTCTTGGCTCTTCATGCTGCAATTTATAGCGAAACTCCTAGAGCCTTTTGTCATCAAACGACACATTATTATCTACAATACGACGGCCACCAAGATATCGCTTGAGCATTGATACTCCTACTTCTGCTCCAAATCCGTCCTGGCTCACATTCTGATTTCGATTGAATGCTTTTTTGACTGCATCTTCAAAGCTGATTGCTTCTGCATCACTATCTTTTACTGCATCTAAAATCTCATAGTATCCACCGTATTTGTAGTCAACTACAGTGAGCCGTCCATCTTTAGATATACCACTATTGCAATCGCTACAACAAGAATCAAGCTTCCGTCTTACACCTCTTCTATAATAAACTGGTCTATTTAGTGTGTGTATTTTCTTGTACTCTGTGCAGTAATCGCATACCTGATATAGCGTATTGTATGGGCCACTACCAAGATACTTGCTGCCCGGGAATTCCACATTAGGATAGTAGGATGTAAATCTAGTCAATGTTTGATGATCTCCTAGGTAAATGCGTAGTTCTTGAGTGCTAGCTGATATGCATCGAGTATATCATCATATGAGGTTGCTTCCTTATCCAATGAGTTTTCCTCAGTTATTGCAGTCCGTAATGAAGTTATCAGCTTGTCAAATCTGCGATTAAGTGCTGTCAGTCCTTTCTCTAGTATCATCTTGGCATGGCCCAGCATTTCTTTGTGTTCTACATTAAATGACACAGGTACTACTGTCATATGGTTATGCCAGTTCCATTTCATTTTTTTGTAGTATGCTATTTGATTTTCATAGTCTTCTCTGTCACCTATTGCTAGTTTGAGAGATCTGATAAATGATGGATTTGCAGCATCAATGTATACCTTTTGTACCTGGTATTTGCTCACCAACTCCATTGAAATGTTCAGCATGTCGTTAAAGTCAGGTCTTTGAAACTCATCTGCATATAGTACCTGTACCTGAGCATCTACAAGCTGTGTTACTACAATACCAAATGAAGAGCTACCATATGCTGGATCAATACCCATCGATCTTCCAAAGTCTGAAGCAAATGGATTATCAGCTACTAATTCTGGATCATACTTTGCACCATTTTCTATTGCAGTTTCAATATCCTTTGTGTGAAAGACATTGCCTATCTTTCATAAGTATTTTAGATCGTATTCTCTATCAAACGAAGGTGATTGTTTAGCTTTGTCTATTTCTTCTTGAGTATATATTTTGCTAATTCCATAAGTGTAATCTAAGAACAGTCTTTTGTAAATGCATGTTTCCTCTGCTTCTTTTTCTATTCTCTCAAATAAACCATCAGGTGCATTAGGAGTTGATACCATTACAATATATGGATTTGATTTTGCAATATATCTCTCAGAGACATCTCTAGCATCTTGCTGCTGGCCTGGAGGAAAGAAATCAGCTTCGTCTAGCAATATAAAAGATACATCTGGTAAACCACGCATTGCATCTAAATGATGTGATGGAAATGCTTCTATCTTTACATTGTTTAGTTCTAGTACTGTCTCTTTTGTATCAAAACTGACAAGACCTCTACCTGCAAACAGTTTCTTCATCCTATCTATAAGAGCAATAGCCAAATCAATTCTAGGCCCTGTGACAATGCACATCTGTGAACCTGAAAGTGTATTATCCTTCAAGCAAAGCCAGGCCATGAACCTGAGCATAAATTCAGAAATACCAAGTCCTGTTGCTTTCTTTATCCAAAGATGCTTGCTAGCGTTACCATTTTGAGTAACTATAGAGTCATAGATCATTCTCTGGTAATCGTAAAAAGGCTTCTCAATACTATCTTTACTCGGTAG
>JBJMFM010000343.1:0-3030 GCA_045808425.1 Nitrososphaeraceae archaeon
AACAATTTCATCACCGCGCCATTTTCTCCATTTAAGGACCTGTTGACCCCATCTATACTGAACTAAACGTGAAACTTGATCATATGTGTATGCATCCCAAGAGCCTTTATTTCTGTATCTCAATAGCCTGTATAGTCATTATTGCTTATATCTGATTATTAATAACCTAATAGGAAATTGCTTTTAGGCATGGACGTTATGGGCGTATTATTATACATACAGCAAACTTCCTCTAAAAGTATTTGTACACAATGGTTTAGGTTGTCTTTATAGTAAATGAAATAGCTTTTGTTTGGACTTCATCTACCTGTTATGAGATTCAGTAGCGATCGCAGAAGCATCAGTAATAATAGTGGCAGCAATAATAATAATAAAAAGAATAGAGAAAAGGAAAAACGGCGTCAACAATCATTTACAAGAGAACAAATATTTAGTTAATTAGGCTGGAGAAAAAACTAAGAAAAACCCCAGCCTAATCGGCCCGACCATGTCACAAGGGCCGATTTGTTTGTTTTATTTTTTATGTTCTTCCGTCGTAAATGAACAAGGTTGTAATAAAGGCAAAGATATACGCTTACTAATATAGGTTCTTAACTATAATACACATTCTTTACCTGCGTGCTCTGTGTCTTTCTATCTATTGAGCAGGCGCGATTAAACTTCTATCAACCTATCTGTCTGTCTATGCACGTCTATCAATGCCATTTGTTTCTCTATCTCCTCAACGTCTTCTTTTTCAAAGTTCCCAACACCTTCTAACTCCATTCGCACATTTATTCTAACTATATCGCTAACATATTCATCTAATGATTTGAATCCAAGTTTTTCAGAAATAACCATGGCAGCAGTGTTAAAGTTCTTTGATAGTCTCAAAACAATTGGAGTTTCAATATCTTGCTTATCCCATTCTTGATCATTCCAATACCATTCTTTCTGCTCTGTCATCTCATTCAGTATCACTTTGTTCTATAAGAATCTTTTATTTAAAATTGTCTATCTGGTATAAATAATGTATTATATTTGTGGTTCTTCTAACCCATCCGTCGTATCTGCTCTGAATGTTTCAACTGGATTCTATACACTCAGTCCTCTTTATTATTCTCTTGACAATGTTGCTTGTAATATAGGAGATCGAGCCTGCTATTGAACCTGCAAAGCAACCTTCGATTATAGCATTATTCAAAGCAAATCGCTCATTTTTATCATTATTTTTATTATCATTATATATGATACTACCGACTTGACTTCCGACAAAAACTGCAGATAAAATAGCTGCCAAATATTCTGGAGCATCAACCAATAAGTGTCCGAACGGATCTTTCCTTGGATCGATTTTATCTCTATGAACTGTATAATACTCATTATATTCTCTTATGTGAAGATTGCCAAAGCGAAATTGTCTGTTAGCGCCCTTCTTCTCACCAAGAAATGTCTCCTCGTAATCTATTATCGGTCTGACTGACTTGGGTATAATCATATCATTATCATCTACAACAAAGTACTGCACATAGTTCAAAAGCTAAAATAGCATATAAAACTAACTCGACTTTTTGGGTTCTGCATGCATGCATGCTTGTTAGAGTTATATGATATTTACTTATGTAGAATAAACTCAATGTATGCTCAGGCAGTCAATTGCAGAGAAGACTTTGTTGTCGTTTTGGGCGATCAAGTGGTCAGAACGATCGAGAAAAAGCTACTGCAATTTAGTGACGCGGCCGCAGATAGTGAGTGAAATATAATGGAAATAGGTAAAAAATGAATGATAGTTTAAAGCAGCGGGCCCTAGATATTTATCTATAGGTGGGAAGTCAAATATGTCATTAATTCAATATGTCTATCTACGCCCTGGTCTTTTTTAATTACAAACCTCAAGTATCATAGTAATAAGTTAGTTTACTCAACTTTTAAGACCTTTATGCTATTTCATGTGGAAAATGACAAGATCGCCAAATTGGAAGTTGCGCCTAACCCAACAAAGAACCAGAATATTCCCACTATAACGAGGAATACTCCCCATGCTCTCATTGAATGATAACCGCACATATTTGTTAATGCTCCTATAACAGCTATCTATCTGTTATTCTCGCATACCGATCCATCCTACGCATTGTTTCTCTCCATTCTTGATCGTCAGTATGTCTGAATTGATCGCATCTGTGCCTACCTGTTTCAGTAATTCTAACCCTCTCTCCATCAATTTGTATAAGCCCTTGTGGCAATAGGTAGTCCTGAATAACTATGCGCATAGCAAGAGGAAGGGTATACCCACCTAACCCCATCCTATCATAGACTTGATCGAAGTCGTAACTGTTGTTGGCATTATTATCCATGTCTTTAAGAGAGCATAAAAATCGCTTCCTTAATCTTTCAATGTCCTCATCATTTAGAATCTTACGTATTTCATCATCCCTTGGAGTTGTTGTAGCCATATTGATGTCTAGCTGGCATGTTCTTGTTCTTATTCTTGTCCTTTCTGACTTGTTCGTAATATATTTTCTTTAACTTCTGCATATCTTCAGACATTTCCTTGAACTTTGCAACCATCCAATCAATCTCCGGTTTCCTATCCCTGTATTCTTCTGCCTATTTAGCATTGATTCAAATATAATGTTGACAAGGTATACATTGATGGTGCAAATCCATCCTTTATCAGATCGTTAAAGCTGCAGATAGGCTAAGACCCTCATTATGATAAAGTGATTGCTAGGTATAGATCAGAGAAATTAGGTGGTAATTGGAGCCAATACATGAAGATTGTTCCTGTTAACTTCAATGCAGAACACAAGGCAATGTTAGGACACTGCAAAATTATACTTGAAAATGATGGTGGGAGAATAGCTATCAACCCAGACAAGTTTGACAAACTAATTACAGCGTTAAGAACAGCCGTAGACATTGACGGGACTTTGGATAAAGAAGCTACATCCTATAACGATATATTCGACGCATTCAGACTAGCTTCGAAGTTCTATCATTTTAAAGAGAAGATTGATTATTGAGTAAAACAAAAGCCACGAGCTTTTTATG
>JBJMFM010000344.1:0-5404 GCA_045808425.1 Nitrososphaeraceae archaeon
CTAGATTGCTAACTGCCTTTGAGTAGTCTTCAGCCACTTGTCTTGGAGATATCATCCAATTTGACCAAAGTTGGAATGAGTTGACAATAACGTCCTTTTGAGACTCTATATAAGTGTCTGCAATTTCTCTAATTGCTTGAATTGTATTTTCCTGATAATCAGTAATAGCGTCTGTAAAACGCGGAATTTCTCTTCTTGCTTCATTTGTTGTTTTCTTTATGTTATCTTTAGATTCATCTAATGCTTTGGTTACTGCTTGTTCCTGTTCACGTTGAAGTTGTGAATATGTTTCTGTTATATTATCTTCTTTTCGATCTTGTTTTTTTGTTGATGACATATGTTATACTGTTGGCCACATGATATATAATACCTAGTATCGTCAGGTATTGCATGGTATATAATGGTATTAACGGGATCATAACTTCCTAGAATGATAAAGCAATTGAAACAAATAAACAAAAGATGGCATAGGAAGTTGTAACCTTTAATGAAGCCTTTTAATACCCATTCAACGAGTATGATTACAGCTTTTGTTTCTGTTCCACCTTTGTGTTTTGATTAGGCGCTGCCTGCATCATTAGGGTTTCAATTTTAGTATTCTATACTAATGCTTACTAAATCATACAGAATATTAATGAAGTGATTGCTAGAGTATCTATTAAAAATAAAAATTAAAGTGCTGGGATGATGATTGTAAGACCTTCGAATCTATGGGTTTTCAAAGTTATCATTAATCTTTGGTTATAAAGAAAGACAGCTATTGTTGTCCCATTCCATTAGCAGTTCCAACTGGGTTTTTATTATATTCATATCTTTAATCCCAATTAAATCATAAATCATGGTCTGCCTCCTAAATGATTCGATATCTTTTTGAGAACAGGCTAAAAATGGATAAGCACCATTAGCTCCAATGATTCTACTGTCTTCTTTTATTTACTCTTATTTATTTACTCCATTTCTGTGAAGAGATAATAATGCTTGTCCTGCCTTGTGTCTTTTTACTTCCTTGCCACATACAACTATATGATGCAAATTTGGATACTTGAGTGTAAATCCAATCAATGTATCAATTCCCTTGTTTTCTGATAACAATCTCCCTACAAGCAAAATTCTACTCATTGTGTTGGTGGTTTTAGATATGGTTTCTAACAGATCTATACTTGAAAGTGTGCAAAGCTAATTCTTTTCTTTATCTCCTATATAATATTCATGTTTGATAGGGAATAGAACTTCACATAGCCTCCCAGCTATACTTTCCAACCTTTCACTCAGTGCACTACCATCCTGCATATCATTACAGTAGTCATATTGTAATAACTTTTCTTCTAGCTCCATTCAACATTCCAATTCTATATTGTCATTGCATCGCTGGTTATATATTTAGAAATGAAGATAACAAAATAACAGAAAGCCAAAAGGCAGATAAAGTACAAAAGTAAAACATAGAATAAGCCAGCCAAATATGAAGACACGATTTTTATAATTAAAATTCAAATATATTGCAATTGCAAACTGAGGATCTAGTTGACTTTTATCTTCCAAGGGATCATAAAATATTACCCCCGAATACAATCAAAAACCTTCTATCATTTGCTGGCAACTATCAATTAGTAAAAAATACTTTTAAAGGAATTGGTAGCTGTGATATTATTCTCCTATCAAGGCTCAATGATTTTAAAAAGCTAGCTCAATATTATTTAGTATGGTATAAGCTTAAAAGCAATAATAAAGGTGGTTATAGTGGCAAGGGATCTATTAATTTTCTCGTAAGTGAATATGTAGAAGCATTTCACGATAAAAAAGCACAACCACTGCTGCCTTATAGGGATAAAGTTTCTGACATTATCCAAAAACTTAAGCATGGGTGGAATTATACTATTGAAATCATAGTTGCTTACGATACTTCTTTGAATGTTGGTTTAATAGTTGATGGTACAGGTCATGCTTTGGCATTATACCACCTTAGTTTGCATAAACCAGATTTATTTCAGGAATTACTAAAAAGAAATAGTAACATAAACTTATGTCAAATGAATTCTAGTCAATGCAGAAATATATTTTCACATGATTTTGCCAAATTATCTTTTTTTTCCTTCTAACCGAAGTTTATTACTCTATATCAGACCCCGCTAGAACATATATATTATTCTACTTTGAAGATGGCTAGTACATAAGTTTCTATGATCCTCTGCCATTATCTATGAGGTATTTATCACAAGACAATCAATGATATGATTCTTTTATGTGCCTATAGATTATCATTATAAACATAAGATTAAAAAGCTCCATATCGGTGTAGATGTAGATATGTGGTGATCTGCACAGGCTCTGCCAAATGATGTAATAAATTTGTGCCTGCATCTAATGCAAATTGGCATGTGGCAAATATAGTTATTTTACAGTGCAATTATAATGGTCCATGTCCATGTCTTATCATTATCTCTCTTACTTCCGCATCACTAACTTGTTCAAAATTTCTATAAAATCTTCCTACAGAACCAAATATCTCAGGTGTATAAAGGACTATTACTTTGTCTGATAATTCATTTATCTTATCTATTACATCTGGTGGAGCTACGGGTACTGCTATGATTAACATCTTGCAACAGTTCTGTTTTGTCCTTAACCATTGTGCAGCCGACAGTATAGTTGCTCCAGTTGCAATACCATCGTCCACTAATACTACTGTCTTTCCTTCAAAGTCGTGATTATAGTAATCGCTATCTTCTACTTTAAACATCCTTAGTCTGCGTTCTATTTCTTTTTTCTGTATGTTTGCCTGTTCAGTGATATAAGATCGAGGAACGTTTAACATATCTACAATGTCTCTGTTCAGCGAATAGCTACCGTCTGGCATAACAGCACCTATTGCAAGTTCTGGATTATCTGGTGCGCCTATTTTTCTTGATACTATGATGTCAAGTTTCACGCCAAGTGTGGATGCTATAACATCACCAACAACAACTCCTCCTCGTGGTATAGCTAAGATAATGACAGTACTATTGTACTCTAGTTGCTCCCCTTGTGTTGCCACATTGCTACGTAACCATTCTTTTAACCTCTCTGCAAGTTGTTTTGCTGCATCTACTCTATCATCAAATAACATTATGCGTACCTACCATCTATATATGTAATATAGCTAATTAAAAACTGGAAGGTATCCACCGAATATTAATATGACTGAGAATCCTCAATTTTGTTTAGGCTATAAAGCAGGATACAGCCACGAAGCTTTAGACGAGATAGATTGAGTATATTGCAGTATAGTGTTAGAGGCTGTGGATAAGATAACATATTGCTGTTAAATGTGTGAAATAAAAGAGGAGTTAAATTACTCAGGTCTACGTACTAGCTACTAATCAATAATATAATTTTTGCAAACTATGATTGATAGAGTGATATTTTATATCTGTGTATGACTAATATAGATGAGATCTAAATGCAGATGTTCAATAAAATAGGTGCAGTTATACTTTTGGTTTCAGATATGAAAAAATCTATAAAATTCTATGGCAATGTTTTAGGAATGGAATTAAAGCAGCATCCATCTAAAGATTGGGTTGAATTTTCAAAAGAAGGCAATACTGTGCTCGCTTTACATCCAATAAAGAAAAAGAGCAAGAAGAGGCTGATTAAGAAGAACAACAGCATGTTGGTAGGATTCAATATCAGTGATTTAGAAGCTGTTTGTGGCGATCTAAAAAAGAAAAGGGTAAAGTTTTATAAAAAACTAACCCAAGAACCATTTGGGAAACATGCAATTATACAAGACCCTGATGGGCACTTAATTTCGTTAGCAGAAATCGCTCCAGAGGATGAATTCATGCAGAGTCCATACTATCATGGCTTCGCACCAGTATAATACAGATCAGATGATAAAATCTAGATCTATGTATTATAATCTGGTTTTCAACTTGGCATATGCGGATTCTGTCGAATTTATAGGACTGCATAAGCTAGGCTTGAACAAGGCAGTCAGGGTTTAGCATATGGGCGAATCTGCCTCGATAATATAGTGGTACTTTGTCGGTTTCCAATTCCTTACTGGTCTTGTCTATTGATTGAGATTTGCATTGATTTGTCTTTCTGTGTTCTTTGTCTATATAGTATTATTTATTTTCAGAATTATCTGCTGTGTAGATGAAATAACTCTAGATTCAAAATATACGCAAAGATATTTGTCCTTACCCTTTGTTAGCGGAGTAATAGCCAATTTTAAGTTATTGTCGATATCAATCATCTCGAAATTAGTCTCTTCTTTCTCGTCTTCGCTCAGGCTTTTGTTCTCAAAATAAGATCGTCGTATGGCCTTAACCAAATAATCAGAGTAGAAGGTATAACATCTTGATATCACTGTCGTTGCCGGGCTGATGCTATAGGTGCCAGATAATATCGAGAGTATTGTTCTTCGGTCCCTTTTCCTATATTTGCCAACAATGAGCTTTCCATTGATGTCAACTACTGCAGCAAAACTAACATCTTTGCTTGCATATAATGCTGTTAAGCAAGTCTCATCAAGGAAATCCCACTCTTCCAATATATTGAGAAGTCAATGTTCATAATATTAATCATTTGGATAAATAATTATGCTAAGATCCAGCATTATATTATCAAGGAAACGTTAAAAAAAGAGTAATATCTGCAAATGTGTGTATAACAACAGCATTTGAAACTGGTGACTTCTGCTTAATTAATTTGCCATTACCTCTTTGCTGTTTGGTTAACTGTTGTTTTTGCACTTGCGTCAGTCTGTCAAAATCTTTTTCTGTTGTAGCAGCAAATACCTATTAATTTTAGGTCAAACATTAGTGGTAGTGCTTTTTCATACTTTGATCTGATTTATTTAATTAAGGTGATCATAAATGATCCCATTCTATACCTGTATATCCTAGTTTATTGGCTTTCAGGAAAATTTATGCTCATTATACTGGAATATAGATCAAAAATGGCAAGAATATTGTTGTAATTCTTCCATATTATGAAACTACCAAATCTGTTATACAAGTCATATTAGAAAACTGTGGCAATGGTATCTAGATGTAAGCAAGTACGCAAGAGAAGGGTCTCTTATGATTGTAGACGCCAAGAGCGCATATTTTGGTAGAGACATAATAGATGTTCTAACACTTATAATAGCCTTGCATATAATGCACAAGGTATCAGAAAAAGTGGCGGTTAAATCAAATTTGTATATCTAACTTTTAGATTTTTTATAACTTTTAAGTCCATTAATGTGTTTTTGGACCGCAATATTGAATTCATATAAAGATATTGGCTTTTGAATAAAACCCTCTATCTTAGCTCCTCCTAAACCTACTGATAATTCAGTACTATTAATTTCAAAAGCTGACATAAGCAAAACCTTGATTGCAGGGTTTATCTCTCTTACTCTCCTTACAAATTC
>JBJMFM010000345.1:0-12382 GCA_045808425.1 Nitrososphaeraceae archaeon
AAAAGCTGACATAAGCAAAACCTTGATTGCAGGGTTTATCTCTCTTACTCTCCTTACAAATTCAAATCCATTCATCCCTGGCATTCTAATATCTGAAACAACTAAGATGTAATCTTTACAATTAATCCGAAAATGCTCTAACGCCAAATTAGGATCTGTAAAAGCGTAAACATGCAAGCCTATTCTCTGTAGTGAATGCTTTATAGGATTAATTATATCAAACTCATCATCAAGCACTAATATGGATCCGCTTTCTAGTGCCATATCATATACAAATAATAAGGTTTATGTAAAAGTGCTATTTAAGTGATCTTTGTATAATTGATATATATCTTTCTTTATGCTTTTGCCTCTAATGTAAACTTTTATTCTGATAGTGTAACAAGGTTACACAATCAAGTTTCTAAATCCTTATGGCCTATATGTTAGATATATTGTACTAGTACAATAGGTGTTATATATGAATGGGTTGAACGATGACGATAATGATAAGACTGAGAAACTTGGAATTACCCTTCCAAAACCAATACTACACAGACTGGATCAAGTACATGGAGATATCCATAGAAATAGATATATCCGAAGAGCAATTGAAAGGTACCTTGGAACATCAAGACTAAAAAAGCGAAGGGAGGGCAAGAGCAAAAAGTGAATATCTTTGATATTAGTACTAGCATTACTCCGCTTTTGGGTACAGTTGGTTTTGGTGGAATTGCAGGATTTCTTGTGGGATTTGCTTTGAAGAAAATAATGAAGATACTAGTTATAATAGCCGGAGTATTTTTTGCAGCTGTTATGTTTTTGCAATCTCAAGGGTTACTGAACATAAACTGGGACAAGCTACAAACAGTGTCAGAGCCTATGATCTCAATACTCACAAATAATGTAACTTCAACAACAGGCGGTATAGGATTACAAACTATTCAACCCATTAACAGCAGTCTATCTTTTCTACCTGCGGCAATTACTGCAAACATGGGTCTACCATTGACTGGAAGTGCCGCCATGGGTTTTGCTATTGGTATGATGAAAGGGTAGACCATGGCTTATTGTGTTAGCAAAATAATTCAGCCTATTAGAATGATATGTATGGATGAATGAATCACAATCACTATGAAATGTTATCTGGTGTGATTATCATATAATGTTTAGTAGTTCAAAGGGGATATTAATATGGTTACTAACACTGGCTTGTCAGGTGGGTTGCAATGTTTGATAAAAGAAGATTTATTGATTTATTTATAAAACACATCCTCGATTTGTCTCCGTTATTTTACTATAGATTATTATTGCAAGCATCAATAACGTTCATCCTTGCTATTTTGGTGTTGTCTTCATCTTATAATTTTCTTCAAGTAGCAAACGCATTATTGTCATTATAGAACATAAGCAACTCCATGTCATCCAAATCTGCTGTGCTTGGAATGATAAACTTGCAGATGGAATACTAACGTACAAAATAAAAGGAGGCAATTCAGCGTCCCAGCATGTGATCAATAAGGCCATAGAAGAGTGGAATTCAAAAATTACTAGTATAAAACTTGAGAGTACAGATGATACTAAACTTGAGGATATAAATATAAAGTCCTAAAGCATCACAGGTCACTCATGATGTTACTAGTATTACTAGCGGTCATGCAATAGCACCTACAAAAAGCATCAATGGTATAACCAGGAGAAGCAGTCAACAGCTTTGATATTAACCGTATTATAACTCATGTAGATATAGTTATATCTACAAAAGCTCGTGGAAATGCAATTAGCTCATCTGAATTAGAATCAATAGCAAAATATGAGATTGGTCATGCTTATGGAATTGGGCATGCAGACTTTGTTTGTGATCTTATGTCTCCAATTCTTATTATTGGTAGAACAGACATCAGTGTATCTCGAGGCGATATTAATGGCATTGCAGAAGCTAATAATAGAAACTAAAAGCGGAGGACTCGAATGCTAATAATGGTTCACATGCTCCATCTCTACAGTTTCTAAGATGTTGATTAAGTTCCTTATCCAGGTGTTGTATGCTTTGACATCTTAACATAAGTGGTTGAGAAATAAGAACAAATAATTAAATTTACACATATCCTGCATCACTTTTATAAATACAAACACTTTTATGGATATAAACCATAATTTATTTAAAAACCCAAAAGAGTTTACCTATATATCAAGGGTTTGAATGAATAACAAAAAGATAAAGCTGACTCCAGACTAATGATATTTGTTCAAAGTGGCAATAGTATTCAAAGACTTACAAAAGCTAGTTGTGCGTTCGCAGCAACAGCAGCAACAACAAGGAGAGCGGCAGAAATGGTTAGCTATAGACTCAACTACGATGAAGGTCCTTGGGATATGTTAAGGCATTATAATATTGCAGCTGTGATGACAGACTCCCCTGCAAGAGAAAATTTGCAATTCTTATCTGATATTACTATAACCACTGCTGACCATTCCTTTGTTAGGCTTCATGGAAGAAATACAAAAGATCATTACTGGTATAACTACCTATACAGCAAAGAAGAACTAAAACCATGGGCTGAAAAAGTATCCCAGATAAAACAGCAGACTAAAGTTCTAAGAGTATACTTTAACAATCATTATGGAGGAAAGGCAGTTGTGAATGCATTAGAGTTCAAAGAAATGATCGGTACGTCCCTATCGGTGAAAGAAAAGAACGTTATAGAAGAAGCAAAGTCCTATCTTTCAAACAAACAAATTCTTTCTGAAGGACACAGGTATGAAAGAAAAAGCTAAAAAGACAGCAATTATTACTGGTAGTAGTAGAGGTATAGGCAAAGAAACAGCCATAATATTAGCAAAAAAGTCAGTGAATGTAGTTATTTGTTCTAGGACTCAAAGTGAAATCATTTCTGCAGTAGAAGAAATCAACAAGCTGACCGGTAGTTCTAGTGCTTTAGGTATAAGGTGTGATGTAAGCATATCTTCTGAGGTCAATTCTCTTGTCAAATCGGCAATAGAAAAATTTGGAAGCAATACTATAGACATACTTGTAAATAACGCTGGAGTTGCATTTAACACAAAACTAATAGATACATCAGAGGAAGAATGGGACCAAACAATAAACAGCAATTTGAAGGGTGCTTTTCTTTTCACAAAGGCCGTTCTTCCATACATGATTTCAAATGGGTCAGGAGTAATACTAAATGTAAATTCTGGTGCTGGCAAGGCTGGTTTTAGTAATTTGTCAGCTTACTGTGCAAGTAAGTTTGGACTTGTAGGTTTAGCAGAAAGCCTAGTACTTGAAGTTAACGAATATCAGAATATCCGAGTATCGACAATATTTCTTGGAGAGGTAGCGACAAAATTGTGGGAAGAATATTATTTTAGATATTATCAAAAAAATAAGATCAAAATGCTTCAGTCTAAAGATGTGGCAGAAAAAATTGCTGAAATGATATTTGATACTAAGACCTACAAAAATGGAGATTCATTTGAAATGTACAGCAGTGATATTTGAGTCAATTCATTAGATCATACCACCCATAGCCCTGTCTGGTAGAATTATCGTAGCGACTGCCGATTGTTTGTAACTGCAAAGCTTGGGGGTGTACAAGGTAGCATTGCTATCATGGCCGTGTTCCGACTATACATATGGATTCATTATCCATTTTTATCAGTCCATTAGCAGTTCCATATTTTTGTACCGCTTCTTGCGCCACTTTTCTCCAAATGTCTTCTTTTCTTTCTTCAGTCTCTTTAGACAACGCAATACGTGCAGAAGCACTAACTGCTTGACAGTAACGACAATAGTCTTCTCCTGATTCAAATTCAAATGTTACAATTACTGTTTGGATATGGATGTCTCTGAATCCTGCTCTGGCCAGAAAATTTTCAAGCTTATTTGTATCAGCTAGACTAAAGGGGTTTGGAACTCCTGGTGGAGGGGCAGACATTTGTACTTGAATGCCTATTATTCTTGTAGCCAAGCTAATAATTGGGACTTTAGTCGGATCAGCCCAAACTGCAGCTGCAAATCGCCCACCTGATACTAATGAACTATATATTTTTCTTATCGCAGCATCTAGATTTGGGAATAACATTAGTCCCCACCGACATAGTGCTGCATCAAACGATGAGTTTGGTAGGTCTAAATTCTCGGCATCACTTTCTTTAAACTCAATTATGTCTTGCAATCTCAGGAGCGTAGCTCTTTCTTTTGCGATGGCTAGCATCTGCTTTGAAATATCTGTAGCCAAAATATGACCGCCGGTTCCGACTACTTTTGCTGCTGTAAGTGATGGTTCTCCAATGCCTGTTGCTATATCTAATACTCTCTGTCCGGGTTTAATTTCAGCAAGTTCGATTAATCGCTGACTGAGCTTTTGAGCTCCTTTCTCAATAGGCTCCCACCATTCTTTCCATCCTTCAGCAACGCTATCCCAGCCTTCTCGTTGAGCCGTTTTAAACTGATTAGGATCAAAACTCGAAGAAACCATTTGATTACCATCATATACTTTCAGATATAAAATTGCTATTAGCAATCCCATAGAATTCATCCTGCCTCCTATTCAGATAGGCTATATGGATGAAACGTGGTAAGTGATGCTAATATTGCTAGAAATATGAAGTATCGCTATATGAATAATAATAACAATGATAGCACGATATTATATATGGACTATTGATCAAAACCATGGTAAAACGCCAATAAAAAATAGATCAGTAAACGTATAGACTTTAAGTCCATCCATATCTTCTAGGGATCGCTATATTTGATTAACAATATCACGTTCGTCGTCAACTACCACTATAGACTTGCCGTTTGAAGTTATCATTGTTTTGTATCTTCCTAAGTTTGTAGATTGCATCTAAAAGATTGAGTATAAATAATTTATTGGCAATCAACTACTAGTGCCTAACGTATAGAGTATAGGATTCTATTCATTTATTATATTCATTTCTGGATACAAGAATAAAGGGCATAGAAATTGACCCTGACAAAAGATTGATTAGGACATGGATGATTATTTACAAATAATAAAGTATTTCTTAAGATGGCTTTATAACAAGAGAGAACCAGAAGTCAAAGGATTAGAAGTAGAACCTATGATCGATCGTTGTATAGAGTATTTCATAAATATGGTCTTAAGGTTAACCTATAACCAATTTTATAGCCTGCGCAATATGAGTTTGAATGCTCAAGTCCACATTGATTCTTGTCAATCCCCTTCTTTGCATCTATAAATCCTTGTGCCTTACCATCTCTCAATCCTGCTGAAAATCCACCATCATCTGTCGTACTTGGATTTGAAGGTGATGATTGTTGAGAGTGTATAGAGGGCGACGATGACGATGACGACATGCTAGTTGTTTGTTGCTGCTGGCCTATAGGCGTGTTTGCTGTAGTTGGTGCATTGCTACGATTTCCAGTACTATTAGTCAATTTTGATGGTGCTGCACTTGATGGCGGACATGATTGCTGTGCGTACACATAGAAATTGTTATTACTCCAAATAGCAAAAATTAGGATACCAGCTAGAGCTGAGAATGTTATAAAGATCATGATTGGGTGATTCATATTAGATGTCTACATATCATATTTATTTTACTCAGATCTACTGGATATAGGTTTTATCCACTTTTTATGCATTAACCACTAGTTTCCTTGTTAAGTATATGCTTGAACCCATGCTACTGGACTCCAACAAGGAGGACATTCAAGTAGTAGATATATGCTATAAGATACAGAAAACTTAAGCTTCCACTCATTCACATATTGTCAGGAACCTACTTTTAGCACCGATATCGTAAATAATCCCACCGAACCCGAAGACTTTTCTATAACGTTCATTCATTTCAGCTTCCTCGAATGCCACGTTTAAAACTCACAAAATGTGTCTCCATAAATAATAACCAAATATGATAATGTCAAGGGATAATATTGCAAAATTGAGGAAAGATACTTGTTGTGTGCTATTTGCTTTGCATAACAAATATCAATTATTGCTGCTGCTTCTGCATCTTTCATGTTCATACTGTTGCTTTAGGTAACACCAATATTTGGCCAACCATATTTGGCATATGTACATGGCAGGAGTAATTTATGGTTCCAGGATTGTTTGCTACAAATGAGACAGTATGGATTTGTCCTCTCAGGAGTTCAAATGTATCGATTCCGTCAACAGCAATAACATGATGTGCTCCTTGTACTCCTATGAAATGCAAAGTGACTTTATCGCCTTGGTTAACGACTATTTGATCTGGTGCGAATGTAAATGATCTGAAATCCCATGCTCCTACTTTATTTGGTTGTGTTATTCTAAATCCTCCTCCAGTTGGTATAGTCGAATTTACAGGGAGTTGCTCTGCTGGATGCGTCGGAGTATTCGAAGGGCAAGTATCACACTGTACGCCAGGATGTATGTTTGTCATTCCATCAAGATGTACTGTGTTTATCCAGAATTCTTTATTGGTTGGTTGATTCGGGCTAACTGCCTTTACTGCTACTGATACTGGAGTCGTACTGCTGCTACTTACTGCTGCATTTTTGTATTCATTTGCTACCTCTTTTGCTGCCGCGTTATTTCCAGAAGGGTAGACTGCTTGAGCCATTGCTTTTTGTAGATTTTGGCCATTGTTGATGCCAATTATCATAGCTGCTGTTATTGCTGATGCAGCTATGATTATGATTACCACAGCTATTAGCTGTGTTTGTTTTGAAGTTGCTAATTTTTTTTGATTCATTTTGTTGATCTACTGTATTATGCGGTTTTCATATAAACAAGGACACAAATACCATCTCTGAATTTCAGAAATGAAATTCGTCTAATTTAACTAAGATAATTTAACTAAGATAACAATAACAAAAGTATTTTCAAATGAGTTTTAGAATTGCTTATTGTTTATCGTAACCGTATTATTCTCAAATAATGATCAAAGAAAAACCAGTTATTGTATACACTATCTTTAAAATAAATTAAAATAGCAACTGCACTAACGACGAATTAGGATATACTGTGATAGTTCAAAGCCAAAGTGCAAAGAAAGCAATCCTAACTGCTTTGGCTGATGAAGAAATGATGAAAATTTTAGATTCTGTTATGTACCATTCTAAATCTATTGTTGATATTTCTAGAGAAAAAGATATTCCCCATACCACGTGTTATAGGAAAACCAAATGGCTTCTCAAGGAGGGTCTTGTTATAGTTGACAAAATTATTATTACGCCAGAAGGAAAGAAATTTAGTTTATATCATAGCGTCCTTAAATCCATAAACGTCAAATACGAAAGCAACAATGTAATAATAGAAGCTGAACAGAATTTTGATATTATAAAAAAGACAATGGCACGGTTTTATTCATTAGAATGACGATAATGATTGTAGGATAATAAACACGACTCAGATATTAGTGCTGTTCACTCTGCTATCGCTACTATTGCTATTGTCAGTGCTGCTTTCAATCATCCTTTTACCACTTCCCTCAGCGTAATGAAATCTAAACCACACCATAATGGTGAAAAAAATAGCAGAACCAACATGAATCTGCGATCCAATGTCCTGCGGCAAACTCGAGAATGCTGCGATCCTAGTATTCTCTATTATTTCGCCTAAAATGTAAATTGCAATAAATATCGATATTTGAAATTGAAATGCTCTTATGTTCTTGGATCTTACTGCAAGCCATATAAATATGGCCAATGGCATTATTGATAGAATTAATGTGACATAACTCATAGAATTTAGAAAACTAGAATTACTGCCCGAGATATCGCTTTCAAATATATTTATCATGCTTTAAGTTCCTGTTGCTTTTGTCTTTTTGTCTTCCAGATACTGATAACGTATATTATCCCAAAGACAAATAGTGCTACCATAGACAAGGGTTCTAGGAATCCTTTTGCTAGCAGCCTGAAGCCAGCAATCCCCGCGATATGATAGAAAACCTGTATTAAAATAAAACCAACAAGTACTGTTGTCAACTTCAACAGATGATTATTATCTATGCTGTTTCTCGATTTCAAAATAAAGTAAGCTGGAATTGCGGCGGCAATAAGATAAACAATAGCATCAACCAGATGATAATATACATTTTGTACCATTTTTTAGACTAATGTTTTATAATGATAGTGCATATTAAAAAATAGTTATACGAATTCCATCTTTGAAATTCATGCATGAAATTTGTATCTATTCTTATTAGCGCAATATGACAATTCTTCAAATAATGATTAACATAGATAATCTCTATAAAGTATCAGAAATAAAAAATCAATTTGATAAGCTACAGAAGAAATACCGGTATTTGCCTAAGATCGATTCTTATCTTGTTTATGATTAGTTGCTATTTACGTATCATGCAATAATTATTTCCTTAATCCATAATGAGATTCAAGCCATGAATAAAGATCTGCTAAAACATACTCTGGTATGGGTCCATAGCTGGTCTGCCATTCGGATGAAGGATAGAAAAAATGACCAAGATTTGGATATGTAATCAGAGTATGATCTGGATGTCTTAACTATGATTCGGTTATTGAGATAACCAGCTCTGATCGGGATAAGAACAGTGATGCTCAACACAGTGTTACTTATCGTGAGTTAACGCAAAGAGAGGGCGATGCATATAGAAATGCTTTACACCGTATAAGGAATGAAGAGTCGATAACAAAGAGACGGGGTCAAATGTCGGATTCAAATAGCAATATAATAATAAAAAGAAAGGAATTCTATATTCTATGTTATAAACGCATGGATTCTTTCGTATACTAAGGCAGTCTTCTCAACAAATGGTGCATGACCAGAATCCTGTATTATCTCAAGTCTCGCATTAGGAAGGTTATGCAAAAAGTCAAAGGCGTAGCTATCAAGTGGTATAAGTCTATCATTTTCACCCAGAGAATTAAGCAAGGAATATCTCTGATTAGTTTGAATCCTTTTGGTTCGATTTGTGTGGTAGTACTATTTATGAGCGCTACCTCAAATGCTTGTTTTGCTCCTTGTTGTCCAATTGTCCCAATAAAGGTGTCTACTACAATTGGAAGTAATCTAGAACGATCAGCATACAAGTCCTCAAACACTCTTTGAACTTTTTTATATCTCAATATTGGATCTGGCTCCATTGCTGCATCATGATATTGTAGCAGCAATGGGGTTGGCCGCTTAAGCAATCCGGAAGAACCTATCAATACGAGCTTTTCTATTAGATCCTTGTTTTCAATCGCTACTTGTAGAGTAATATAGCCCACCTAAAGAGTGACCGTAGATACTGACGAGCCGCATGATTGTCCTGTATGGAGAAGTCAGAAGGAACAAAGACGCCAGAGTCAGAGGCGGTATTATAGCTGCCGTAAAGGCTGCGGTCAGTTTATCTATTTCGACCAGAATGAACGTAGTGAAAACGGCAAATATATCCCACTAGATAAGGATACAGGAGAACCGCATCAATGTCAATAAATAAAGAAGGATTGGGAGGTGACAAAAAGGTAAAATGAGTAGTTTAGCATGCAGGCTTTGTGGAAGCCCAATCAAGTTCAATGATAAACATATTAGCCAGAAAACAGGCAAAAAGATACCACTAGATGTAGAGACTAATGAGCGACATGATTGTCCAGCAAGGAGAGATCAACAGCAGCAAAAAGCATCCCAGAGTATGCTTCCAGAGGAGTTAACTGAGCGACAACAGCAGCAAAGACGACACCATCAATGTAACAAAGGCTGCGGTCAGGAAATCTATTTTGATCCGAATAACAAGACTCAGCGGCAAATGGATCCCTCTAGACAAAGAGACAGGATTGTCACATGACTGCGAATAAGCACGTATCCAGGTAACGAGGGGGAGCGCTGAAAATGACAAAATTAGACCTAGCCCTAATTTCACAGCTAGGCCACGACCGAGCCGTTCCCAAGGAAATGGACCGGCATATGGTCAAGTACATCGTAGGTCAGCGTAAGACAGCGGTGGAAAGAGCAGTAGCAAATAATGATAACAGCCCATTTGTTACTAACAGGTGGGACCATTCTGATGTATTTTACCCTATCAGAACACACCTCAATAGACTTGGTTGGGATACCTTTGTGTATACTGATACTGTAGAAGGTGGCTCTAAGAGAAGAAAAGCACTCTATGATATGATACACGCCGTATGTGAAAACTACATCGGTTGACACATAATCGATTTGATCCTAGTATGGGTCAATATCATAAAAAAGTTTGATTTGAATTCATGGATTGCTGTCATATCCTAGAATAAAGTTCTGGAAAATCTATTGTACTATTTTTGTTTTTCAGTCTTCGTTGCTGTATAGTTTCCAATTTTTGTGTGTATGTTTTAGTCACATCCTCTACCTTATCTGCAGTAAAGGCCAACACATACTGGTATTCTTTACTCCAATTTTGTTCATAATGGTATGGATGATTTAGGGAGATTGGATAATCTAACGTAGAATCTACATGGAGCCATTGTCCATTTTCCGAAGAAGATGAAAAAAGCATAGCCTCGTTCCAACAATGGTCAAGGAAATCATGTACAATTCTTGCTTTTATTCCTAAACTACTTAACATAGCTCCAAAGAGCATAGACCATTCGCTACACCTTCCAGTTTTATTTTCAGCAATCTTTAGAATTTCGCCATATCTAGGAAATACATATTCGCATTTACATGTGCTGCAGACAAACACTTCTGCTTTGCGCATCTTCCATGAGTCACCTACTATTATTTTCTTAATTTGCATTATTGCCGTTGCTGCTGCTCCTGACCTACAACTACTACCGCTGTCACTAACATCACTAGGACTATCATTTCTGTTAACACACACTTCACAAACAGGATCCTTTGGAGTCCATTTCATAAAGTCATTTTTGAACCATTTCAATAATGGTATAATATTGCTGTCTTCTTTTATTGTTGTTTTCAGAATAATGTCTTGTGGTATTAACGATCTAACCTTTTTTAGGATCTCTAGATTTTCATACTGTTCTGTCACTCTTTTATAAAGCAAAAAACTATCTTTCAATGGATCAGAAGACAGTCCGAATAGAGAGCTCCAATCTAGCATGATATGTCATGTACAAGTTTAATTCTGATTATTATGTTATTCTTGGATATTTCATACCACTTTTGCAATTACCAGACTTAACGTCATAGCATATGCAACCTGATTCGATTCTGGGGTTATGAAGTGAAATTGGATATTGTGCATCTGTATATTGTCAAAGATATCCTTTGTTTTTATTCCTATTCTATATGTATGGCCTGAGAGTTCGCTCTCCAATCTGTGCACGTTTTCCTCAAGCCTATTTAAGACTGAATCCCAATCAATCAAGAATCTATCAATATCGTCTATAATCCTCTGCCGTGTACCCAGTACATCCAAAAGGATAACAATTCCGAAGTCTTTAGTCCGAGTAGTCATATGTTATGGCTCAATCTGGTTTATACCATGGGTTTATCTCTTACTAAAAAGCTCAGAGGGTATATATGATAAGTATTGTTGTTCTTTTACCTAAATAGAAAGCTTCTAATGCAGCCAATGCGAATATAGGCTAGTTAAAGGTGACATTCAAAGATTTAATGAAAAGAGTTAGTTTAGAAACTGCACGGCAACAATCCAGACTATTTGAGAGGCTGTAGCATAAACCATTGGATATGAGATCAACATCAGCATAAATTAGAGGATATAAGAACAAATGGAGAACCACAAATGAATCAAATACCGTTCTTTTTGTCCCATAGACAATAATTAAACTAATTAAGTAAAATAATAATAGAATGGTACCCTAAAAGTTCCGCAAAGAATTAATCACAAGTCTTAAAAATCTATGGTTATTCGTTTATAATGAATTGATTTGATTTCAAACTGCAGACACTCTGCACTAAGTCCTATAAGAATCAGTAAACATCTTGTCAATCTGATATGTCGTAAATGCGGTTTAGCCTGTGCTATATTGGAATCTGATTTAGTCGATAGCCCAGTTATAGATTATACAGAAGAAGAGAAAGAATTATTAAAATGAAAAATAATTAATTTTGTTTTGCTACACTATAGTGCTGCAGCAGATGACTAGTCTAATAATCTATAGATTCTGTATATGGTAGCTCAGCATTTGGGATTGTAGTAACACAATGGGCTGATGGAATAGTACAGATATTGCATGCAGAAGAGTATCATAGGCCTGATTACAATGAAATGCTATCTACCGTATATGGATTAATTTCGAAGTATGACGTAGACAAAGTATACATTGATGGTGCTAACCCTTCTTTTATCAAATCTTTGAAGTTGCAGATAGGTGAAGAAGCAGATTATGATAAAGTGATTGCCAGGTACAAATCAGAAGGATTCGGAGATGCAACTAAAGATATGAGAATTGTTCCTGTCAATTTCAATAAAGAGCATAAAGCCATGTTAGGCCATT
>JBJMFM010000346.1:0-4585 GCA_045808425.1 Nitrososphaeraceae archaeon
TTTACTGTACATCTGGATGGCAAAGATGGAACTTTTAAAGAAACAGATAACACCAAAACAACAAGAACTCTGTCAATTCAATTTGGCAAGGATGCTAAAGTTATAGATATAATAGGTAGTAAAAGTACAGTACAATGATGATAATAATAATACAATGAGAAAACTTTTTTGCTTTTTTTCATAATTTAACTATAATTTCGGCATCGTAGGGCACGGAATCAGTTGCAAATATCAATGAAGAGTGGTAAAGATGACAAATTTGGAAACAATTAATAGTCATCTTTCCCCTCAACTTTTGTTGTTACTTTGAACTGGATTCTTAATACTATTCTTGTTAATTTCTCTACATTTACCTTATCTTAAGTAATCCCACCATTGTTAGGACAGCCACTTCTTCCTTTATGTATCTTCTTGATTAAACTCATTTGTTCTTGAATCATTTTGTGTATTTCATGGGTCATTTTGTGTTGAGTATGAATTATCTCGTTAATATGACGATCCTGTCTTTTATCTACTATAAGTATCAAAAGTCCAATAGATAATGATATTATGATATTAATTTCTCGATTCTCTATATTTGCAGGTCTTATATCTGTAAAATAAAAAAATAGCACTGAAATAATGAGTGCAGTCAATCCCAAGCTAACAAATTGTATTTCGTTCTTACAGTATTCTCTATATTTGTGAAGTTCTATTTACATTTTCTAAAATGCATGCAAGATATCTAGAATTTTGTTCATGAAAATTATTTTTGCTTTTTTTTGGTTTCTTAAATACATAGTAAAAGAAACCTGCAATAATGCTTGCAATAAGAACCAAGATAGTGTAACGAATCCATCGAACGACGATGACTTTGAATAATCAACCCACCTGTGCTGTGTGTTGTCCAGTCGGAGACCTGCATCAGAAGTCCTCTTTTTGGATCTGTCTAGAAGAAGCCACAATCTAAGAATAAACCGCGCAAAATCCTCTACAAGAATTGACAATATTACACCTGCCATCCCTAAAGAAGCGACTTTTCTCCTTTTGTGCTTTTAAGTATGTCAAAGCTAACGCTATCAAAGAAAGTGTCCAAAGCCAACAAGAATAAAGTTACTATAATTGGAAAAATATGGTGAGAATAAGTCTCTTAGTATAGTGGTAACAACACGATGAGTACCGCCTCCCACAGCTAGATGGGCAGTTTTTCCTTGCGCCGGATCATATAATAACAATATTCTAAATAACAATAACTGACAGTAAAAAGTATGATCAAAGCAGATGGTATAAAAAAGGCTATTCGATTTCTTCTTACTAAATGATCATTCTTACTGCCATATGGCTGTTCTTTGGATTATTTCAACTAAAATTATGGACTCTATAAGGATTCTATATAATGTTATTCAGGTCCACTATCTCCAAAAATCAGCTTCATCTCATCAAAGGTTAATTTTTCGCCATTTGACATCTTTTTTAGTGCAACTTCCTTTAACGTATTCCATCTTTCTTGATTCTCTTTATTGCGTTTCGTCCTCTCCTGTGATACTTCATATCTCGAAGTGCGTCTTTCATCAGTTTCCTTTTGTCTTCTTTGCCGATGTTCACTATATTGAATTCGTGACCTTCTAAATTCGATTGCATTTAGTTGAGTCTCTACCATTTCTAATTTTGCTGCAATTTCTCTTATTCCATGAATTTCTTTTCTTCTTTCTTCATATAACTCTTCTCGCAGATTCAATAACGAGTCTAGACTAGCTTTCAATGTGCCAATTTTATTTCCAAATTCAGTTTTTTGATCAAAAATACTATTCATTTTAGTTTTCAGTGCCTCGTATTGAGAAGAAATTCTTCTATAGCGTTCTTCCTTCTTGTGTATGATCTTTAATCCATGCAATTTGGTGGCAATTTCTTTTGATCTAGCAACTAATTTTCGTTCTTCGTCCTTCGATAATTTCTTTGTCTGAATGTCACGCTCAATCTGTTCCAAATTCTTGCTCAAGTTTGCAATATCAAACCTGTCCCTGCGTGATTTCGATGTTGCAGAGGATCCCGCCTTATCATCAACAGTCTTCTTCATTTCATCCCTAACTTCGATAAGGCTCTTCTTAAGCTCCATAAATCTAGTATATTCTGTATCTTTTTGTTCATTAATTTGCTTCAGCTTATTACGCAATTCCTCTAATTGACTTCTCTCCTCGTCGATCTGCATCTTAGTGGATTCAATTTTGTTATTGATCTCTTGAATCCTTTGATCGGTTTCTTTCTGCTCTTCCAAAAGAGATTTTTTGAAGTCCAAAAGAGTCTTTAGGTTAGAATCTGTTGAATTCAGATTCTGCGTTCTGGTATTATTATTTCTTGCTGCAGTTGTAGTAGCAGCTGTTGCCGCTGTATTGCTACTTCCATTACTATGTTGGTCCCGTGCCACGTCGATTGTGATTTGTTAGATAACAGAGGATAGATATATTTTTTTGTTATTTAAAGAGGTTCTTTATGTCTATAATACGGGTGTTATTTCAAAAGTTGCTATGAACTTACTACATCTTTATATGATACGGCACTGTAAGTATAATGACCTTCATATGGACGATTTTGAGAACGACTTCCCAGACTTTAATTGGAGAAATGTCCCTGCCTATAAGCATCCTCAAGGTAAAGATTGTCCTTGTCCAAAACATGAGTATATTCGAGAACAGATCAATATAGCCAAGGCCGTAAGTAACAATAATAGAGATATCAGCCCAGATCATAGACAGAAAGCCCAGATCAGCCTCAAATTGTGTCCAGATCATTATAAGGTTTATTTTAACGAGGTTGTTCCATCAATGCCTCTAAAATACAGAATAATGACTAAAATTGCGCTTAAAATTGGTGCAGTAGTAATTCACCAAATACCTTATATGCAATCGGATCAATGCTTTTATTGTAAATTTGGCTCCGGTGGTTTCGATAAGAAAACGCCAATAATTAGATAGAATTTATAAATATACTGGATAGATCATAACTTTATTATAATTTCAGTTTATTTTTAATAGTTCTGTACTATAGCGCAATTATTATATTGATTTTCATGTCAAATAAAGGTCAATGGTTTATTTTCATGAAATTTTCTCTCTTTCTTTTATGACACACGTTTGCTAATAATCAATAAAGCTACAAAGATTATGCTCTGATAGAACCCCTATATTGTGTGTCTTCAATATTCATTTTCTCACTTTACAGTTTAGTGTATTACGATGATAAAGATCCTTCAATATAAAAATAGCCCACGGATATTATATTGTGAATTAACCTCCTATTTGACATATATGCTTATGACAGAATTAACAGCCAAGACGTTAATTAATTAAATAATTTAAATTAAGTTTATACTCTTGTATATAATTGACAGATAGTTGACAATTATCCCTGAAATATATGGAGAGCAATTAGTTAAGCTAGCAAGAAGAGCAGTAGAAAAATATCTTAATGAATCAGTCATTATTACTGCTGATAAGCCAGATGGACTTTCTGAAAAGGTAGGAGTATTTGTTACTTTAAACTATCTAAGCAATAACAAAGAATATCTGCGAGGATGTGTAGGCTTTCCACTTCCTGAAAAAAAGCTGTATCAATCAGTAATCGAAGCTGCTATAGCAGCGGCTACACAGGACCCTAGATTTGACCCAGTAAATAAAGAAGATATGGGAAACATAATTTTTGAAGTCAGTGTTCTTTCGCAACCACAGAAGATAGAGGTGCAGAATCCAAAAGATTATAAAAATCGCATTAATATTGGAAGAGATGGTTTGATACTAAAATGGAAGTATGGTTCAGGCTTACTACTTCCCCAAGTTCCTGTGGAATTGAATTGGGATGTTGATGAATACCTTGCAAACATTTGCTATAAGGCGGGTGCCTCGCCAGATGCTTGGCTTATGCCAGAATCACAACTATACAAGTTTGAGGCCACCATATATAAAGAATCTGAACCTAACGGAAAGATACTAAAAGTTGATCTTTAGTGATAACAGATTCTATGCTTTCCCTTGGAAGTTCTTTTAATAATCTTTTAGAATAAAGTCATCTTTTAGGAAATCGCTCTACTATGATAGGAAGTAACCTTTGTTTGTTGTATGATAGCAATCTTTTTCTATCTTCTCTCCCACTCTAATCAAACTTCTATTTCCTGATTTTATCGTGAAAAAAACATAAGCGTCTGTCGTTAAATAAATAGCTGCATTCGGGTCCGCCTTCGCATATTATACTATTATGAAGTAAATATATCCACTTTATTAAAATCATTTTGGAAATATTGACTATATGCATTATCATCAGTCATGTTTCTTCTTGTTGATCAGTTGGATTCTCTTCTGATACTTGTTCTCCATTATTATTATTAATATTCTAGTCACTAGGGTTGTAATCATTATTATTACTACCGCTATTACTTTTATTCTTCTGTCTAATTTGCCAAGCACGCAGAGTGAAAGGCTAATGCTGACTTGCCTATATCATGAAATGAACTAACTGGTAATCCCAGGTCATCCTGCAGCTCTTGGATGATTCCTGCATAATGCAGCATTTTTATCATACTCGTCTTTATTTTTGGCAATGACATATCCTTTCC
>JBJMFM010000347.1:0-5127 GCA_045808425.1 Nitrososphaeraceae archaeon
TTGATTCCCCTTGCTTCTTTCTTTACTACTTCATTCCAGTCAATAATATTGTTATTGTCAGCAGCAGACATACTGGTGTTCTTCACTCCACACATTCCCTATTGATTAAAAACCATCATATTCTCTGATTTCATCAGCTTCTTCCTCAGATATGAGTTTACTAGCAATGGCGGCCTCTTCCGTACTATTCTCACTTTCGTATTTGGTACGTAGATATAATAATGCATGAAGCTTATCCCAGTTATTCTCTTTTGCCAATTGCTTAGCCTCCTTTTTGATATCCTTTTCGCTATCCAATTTTACAACTCTTATTAGGTATTTTTGAATAAATTCTTATTGGCTTAGTTCATAATAGCATATGATTTGATAAAAGCTACCTACAAATAATCAGAAAGCGACTTTTGTTCTGGGATAATAGTAGCATTATCTGTTTGAACTAGGTACTAGATGCTGTCTCATATTCTCTATCCCTTCGCTTATCTTTAATGACGGTGGTAATTGTATGAGTAATGCAAGAGTCTTATCTTTAAGTGGTAACATAGCTTTATGGAAATACTCTAATTCTTTGCTAATGTTTTTTAGCCGTTTATCATGTGTAATGGACTTTGGAAATTTGGCTGTAAATCTAAAGTGTTCAGGCGTTTTCTTGAACCAATTTTTAACCATGAAGAGGTTAGGCATTCTATAAAAAGAAGAATCAATCTCTACGTAATCAAAAATTGAAGCATAATATCTTAGCAAATCAGAAGAATTACTCATGTCCGGAGGGTAGAATGGACCTTGCCAGGCTGAATAACTCCATCCAGAGCAGCCAATATAGTATTGCAACTACTAGACGCAAATACATTACAACAGTATCTGAAATAAGGATTTTGCTAAGTGTGTCAGTGGAGCTTATCTTATAAGAGTGGTTAACTCAATATTTCTTGTAGTTTATGAGATTTATTATTAAATATTAGCAAAAATAAAGGCTTTTTGACATCGATAAATCTAGAACTTCTTGCATTTATTAGCTGGCTATCATGACATACCTATTGCAATGGATAGGACTATTCCCAATTAGAATGGATATGAACAAGAAATGAACAGTAGCGATAGAGCAGTGAAATATTGACTATGACATCTGGCTGGCTTTTTGACGCATATCCACTTGATAATAAGATGATTTTTTGGATAAAGCAAGAGAATAACAACACCCTTAGATTAGAAGATAGTAGTTGGAGTCACTCAATATATGTAGCATCAGATGACAATTCGTATCTAAAGTCAATTGTAGACACTTTATTAGATGGCAGCAATGTGGAGAAGAAGAATGATATTGCATCTTTAGTTGAAGATTATGAATTTACATCCAGGTATGAAAGAATTACAGATGTAACAAAGTCAGATGTTCTAAAGTTAACATTATTGGATTCTACAAAAGCATTGACTTTAGCAAGAAAGATTGAAACATTACAGAGTAGTAAATTTGTAAAGTACGGGATATACAATGTAGATTTACTACCAGCACAATCATATTTTTATGAACATGACATTTTTCCACTTGCTTTTTGTGAAGTTGACAACAATCATTGTTCAAAGCTAAGATGGCTCAACAAAGATAGTGTTTGGTCTGCTAATTACAAAATACCTGATTTTAAAACTATCCATTTGGCTGTAAACCTAAGGAAAGAAGGAAAAATACAAAGGTACAATGATAAGATTGATTCAATAACAATTAAGCAACAACAAAGAGGAGGAATAGATAACAACAATAGCGAAATTATTAGTATTGAGTGTAATGATTCATCAGAATATGACATAATTAAAGAACTTAAAGCCGAAGTATCAGATATTGACCCTGACTTTATATTTACTGAAGATGGTGATTCATTTACTTTTCCTTATCTGATTTACCGAGCTGAGCAAGATGGTGTAGAAGAAGAATTATCTCTAAGCAGAGAACCCGATATACCACTAAAGAAACCAGCTAGAGAAGGCATGTCATATTTTTCCTATGGAAGAGTATACTTTAGGCCGACTACTATAAAGTTACTTGGAAGAATACATATAGACAAATCCAATTCATTTGTATATAACGAATCAGGACTACAAGGCTTGTATGAAATAGCTAGGCTCTGCAGAATGCCTCTTCATACTGCATCTAGAGCTTCAATAGGAAAGTGTTTGAGCAGTTTGCAGTTTTATTATGCCACTCAGAAAGGAATTCTCATACCTTGGAAACCTGTTATCGCAGAACATTTCAAGACATTACAAGAACTACTTGTAGCAGATAGAGGTGGATACATTTTTGAGCCACAAATAGGAGTGCATGAGCAAGTAGCAGAATTTGACTTTGTTTCTTTGTATCCAAACATAATGCTAAAGAAGAATTTGTCTGCAGAGACTATACTCTGTAATTGCTGTCCTAATTCTCAGCTAAGAGTTCCTGAACTGGACTATAATATTTGTGAGAAAAGAGTAGGAATAGTGCCCATGTCATTGAAAATAGTATTAGATAAACGTAGAAGATACAAGGAGCTATTATTAAAATATCCAAATCTATCTCACAATAATAATAACTCGAAGACAATTTATGATTCTAGACAGAATGCTTTAAAATGGATTTTAGTAACGTCGTTTGGATATCTAGGATTTAATAATGCAAAATTTGGTAGAATTGATGCTCACATAGCAGTATGTGCCGTTGATAGACAGATACTATTGCACGCAGCAAAGATAGCTGAAAGATGTGGATATAGAGTATTACATGGTATTGTGGATTCTATATGGATAAAGAAGGAAGATGAAGATGACTCTGAGCATGATGACAAAACTATAGATATAGCGAACTATTTGAAATTAAAAGAATCAATAGAACAACAAACAGGTTTTAAAATAACGTTTGAAGGCATATACAAGTGGATTGCTTTTATTCATTCAAAAGCAAATGATATTCTACCTGTTCCTAACCGCTATTTTGGAGCATTTGAAGATGGTACTTTGAAAATAAGAGGAATAGAAGCAAGAAGACATGATACACCTATATTTTTTAGCAGATGTCAAAATGAAATCCTGGAAGTTATAGCTGATGATGGAAATACTATTAATGAAGTTAAAGCACTCATGCCAACAAAGGTAAATGATATTTTTCAAAAATATGTTATGCTCTTGAAAGAAAGAAGAGTACCTACTGAAGAACTAGTATTTACCAAAAGACTTTCCAAGAATTCAAATGAATACCAAAAAAACAGACATACAATAGAGAATAGTGCATTACGTCTTTTGGAAATTGAAGGGAAATATCTGAAAGCTGGCGAAATATTAAAATACATTATAACTGATTATTATTGTTCTACAAAAAAACGATTATCAAGTAAAAACATGAGGGCTATTCCTATTGAACTAATTGATACTCAAAAAGCTGCTACCACTTATGATGTAAAAAGATACACAGAATTACTTGCAAAAACATGTAATTCGGTTACGGAGCCATTTGGTTATACATTTGCAACAACAAAAAGCGAACTACAACAGTTGCATCCAGGACTATTAATTAGGAACAAAAAACTGTTTAGATAACTACTAGATAAAAGCAATTATTTTGACGATAGAAAATATTGAATAAAGAAGGTCAGAGGTATTATTACTTGCATTGTCATAGGTTGTTTTGTTCATGTTGCAATAATCTGATATTTTTATTTTTTTGGTCTTCTCTGGTCGTTTTTGCCTCTACTAAAATTCCTTGGTCTGCTTCTTAGTTTATACCCACAACATGGACAGCGTACTCCATTGCATTTTATAAATATTTCACATTGTTGTGTTGTCCATAAATATAACGACCAGAAGTTTTATGCCGTATACATATTCCTTTGCAAGTCATTTGATATTATTACTTTGTTGTTACTATGATATGGCATATTGATTGGATTATTAATGCTAGATTAACTATGTTAACTTAGATTTTGAAAGACATTTACAGAATTTTTAATGATTTATGTATGTTACGCATTATCTCGTATGTTTTAGGTCTATTGTACGTGGCTAACAATTGACGTAGACAGTACGAGAATCTATGCAGGTTGTTGCCTATTAGACGGTATGTATAGACGTCTATTATGTGGGTTATTAATTTTAGATAACCAAGTTAAGCCAGATTTTTAAATTATTCAATATGTATTATTGATATCTGCATAATAGAGAACTAGTTAGCTAGTTTCCCACACTCTATGATGGCAGAACTCAAGCAGCGGGCGGGTATTCCATCATCAACCCGCTGCTTCTTTAAAACAATTACAGTTCTCTTCTTCAGGCACTCGGCAGATAACAATATGATATTTTTATTTTTTTGGTCTCCTCTGGTCGTTTTCGTTCCCTTAACTTTGTGTTACTAAAATTCCTTGGTCTGCTTCTTAGCTTATACCCACAACATGGACAGCGTACTCCATTGCATTTTATGAATATTTCACATTGTTGACAACGTTTATGTCCATAAATATAACGACCAGAAGCTTTATGGCGTATACATATTCCTTTGCAAGTCATTTGTTATTACTACATCTTCCTTATTGATTCAACAGATGGTATGATAGTCTTGGATTATTAATATTAGATAACCATGTTAAGCCAGATTTTTAATATATTCAATGCATATTTCTGATACCTACTATATCATAGAGCACTAGTTAGCTAGTATTTCCTACTCTATTAAGGGAATACTTGAGCGGAAGCAACAATTGTAAACATTATAACTAGCTGGATTGCTTTTTCAAGCCGGTTATCAGATTTACTCATCTATGAGTTTTCTAACAATGGCTGCCTCAACGACTAGCCTCTTAATACAGGTTCACTTTATTATTTGACGCTGCTTTTTAGATGAGCTTGTAACAATCAATGCTACACCTACCATAATTATGCCAGTAGCAATCAATACCTGTAGAGAAAGCGGTTCCTTAAATATAGCCCAGCCTAGGAACACTGCTATTATGGGAACTATATATGCAAATGAGTTCGCAATAGATTGAGACTCCACACGAAGAAGCCAAAAGAACTCCACATATCCAAGTACAGTACATAAAAATATCAAGTAAAAGTAGGCAATAAGCAAATTTATTGAAATAGTTGACAACTGAATGTTTTTAAACTCTC
>JBJMFM010000348.1:0-5027 GCA_045808425.1 Nitrososphaeraceae archaeon
GGTAATCATATCACTTATTTAGATAGTTTCTGCAACTATGTAGTAGAAATAATCGTTACTTCTAGTTATAATTTGATACAATAATAAATACATTATCTGATAATTGTGTGCATTTTTCTACATTCACATAGTAGATTCATGAATCAAATCAAATCAAAAACCAGCTTCATTATTTATTTAATTGTTAATGGTGGTTTTTACGTGTAGAAAATATTCTTCTTATAGGTTGAGTTGAGAGCAAAAAAGAGCAAAAACAATGAGTATCAAATCTCATTGTAATTGTCTCTCTAACCTACTCACCTTTTGCATCATTTCTAGGCTCTTTGATTTGAGTTTGTCAACATCTTCTCTAATAGTTATAACTTCCTTTGGAGTATTCATTGATTCTTTGATCAAATTTAGGCATTCTTCAGCTATCCTTATCACCTTATGGTCTATATCGTGCTCGATTACCCAAGTCAACTCAGGAATTGCTTTTGGATCTTCAGCATCTGCAAATGCTCTGCAAGCATTAATGCGAACGCGGAGCCATCTATCAGTTAGTAATCTCTTGAGATGATCAAATACTTCGTGATTTTCTCGTACAAATTTACCCAGAGCAAAAGTTGCAGCTTCACGTATCCTATTGCTGTGGCCATACTTGCTCTTTTCAATCAGCAATGCAGCAATTTCTTTATTTTCTCTGAATTCTTTCAAACCTTTAATAGCTCCCTGGGCTATAACGTCCTGAAAACTACTCATTTCAATAGCCTTTCTCAATATAGGAATTGATTGTATGCTCTTTATTTTGCCAATTGCAGTTGCTATCTCTGCTTCTACAAAATAGCTTTTATCCCTATCTATTAACATGGATTTGAGCAAATTAAGTGAATCTTCCTTTCTGAATTCTCCCATAGCTCTTACTATTGCTCGTCTGACTTTAGAATGCTTTACATATGAAGAAGAAGAAAGACATTTCTTTAAGGCCTCATAGGCAAAATCAGATTTAATTAACCCTAATATTTTGGCGGCCTCAGCAGAAACTCCCCAAAAACTGTCTTCCATTACTACCTTTTGCAATGATTCAATGACATCTTCTGAAGATTCGTTCTTCAGAGCGCGAGCCGATTCTATTCTCTCAATTACAGTTCTTCCATTCTGTAATTGTTTGATAAGCATCTCCTTTGGAGCCTTCAGGGATATTGTCTTTAACACCTTAAAGTATGGATCAATTGATATCCATTCTATTTCCATTCCCTTTTTATCGACGACTGGAATTTGAAAGACATTTTCCTTTTCTGATATGTCAAAAGTATAAACTACTTCTTCTTTTTCTATTTCCCTTCCTTTTTCTCCTATTTCATTTTTATCTTCAGAGGTGGAAGAATCAGAGGTAGAAGGAGGATGAGAACAAGAAGAAGAAAAAACTAGTTTTATATCTAGAGGAAACTCAAACACATCACCTTCTTGTGACTGTTCAATTTTTAATTTCACAATTCTCGAGTCTACACAAAATTCTACCTTGAGCTCCGGATGTCCAGCTTTAAAAATCCATTGATCGAAAAATTGTTCGAGACTTCTTCCTGATTCTAACTCAAGCACTTTGCGTAGATCATCAGTTTCCGCTACGCTGTTAGTGTATCTTTGAAGATATGTCTTTAAGGATCTCTTGAAGTATTTGTCACTAATATAGTTTCTTAGCATGTGGATAATACATCCACTCTTTTCGTAAGTATGTCTGTCAAATAGATCATCTGGCTGTTTGTAGATTTTCGTTACAATTGGTCGTTTGTATCTGCTGTTAGCTTCATCAAAATAATCGTCTGCTGTCTGCATTATGTAGTATTGGAATTCATCAGTTCCCCTACTAGCTTCCCAATATAATGCTTCACAATATGTTGCAAATCCTTCATTGAGCCAAATATGTTGCCAATCTCTACATGTTACCAAGTCACCGAACCATTGATGAGCAAGCTCATGAGAAACTAAATGATCGCTTGTAAAGTCAAGATGAGCCTTTCTATCATGTAAAGTATCTATCGTTAAAGTAGTGCAGCTGGCATTTTCCATGCCGCCATACATAAAATCTTCAACTGTAACTTGGGAATACTTACTGTAAGGATATTTTGTGTCAAAGTATTGTTCAAAAAACTTGATCATATCTGCAGTATGCTCAAAAGATCTTGCTGCATCATTTTTTTTATCTTCAGGTACATAATAAGCTAATTTGATCTCTTTATAATATGTGCTTCTAATTTCTGCAAATCTACCTATAACAATTGATGTAAGGTATGCAGGATGTGGATTTGATTCTATCCAAGTAAAGACTCTTTTCTTGATATCCTTATTGTTCTTATCATTTACTTCACTCTGTGTTTGTCTTTGAACTTTTACTCTCTGCAAAATACCGTTTGAAATTGCAATAAAGTTCATAGGAACTGCAACTGAAATCTCACTTTCAAATTTGACCATTGGATGATCGATACATGGAAACCAAGACTTTGACTCAACTGTCTCTCCCTGCGTCCAAGCTTGTAAATTTTTCTTAGGATAATACTCATCAGGCTCAATAAAATAAAAACCCTTTCTTGGCTTTGCTGTGTATATGATATTAATGTGAAAAATGGTTCCTTCTGTTATAAATTTTCCAAGTTTGATATGGAGTTTATCATTATAGTTATGGAAATCTAAGTTCTTACTATTAGTAGGAGTATTATTGTTACTAATAGTATTGGCATCAGTAACAAAAAACACTGATTTTATCTGCAGCTCTGAAATATCAAGTACAATTTCATCTATATCTCGAATTGCAATAAGCTCAAGTTGTTGATTACAACTGATAGTCTTAGAATTAAAATCTGGTTCTATTGATAATCGCATATTGCTGATAGTAAATAATAATGAAGGTGCATAATGAGTCCTGCTACCGGGTAGTTCAAACTTCTTGGTGCCAAGTCCATTACGTATTTTCACAGTCATTTATCAATCATCAAGTTTCATTTTTTGACAAAAATAAAGCTTCTGTAAATTGTCTGTTAGGTGAAAGTCTGCAAAAATCATAGAGAGATAAAAAATATGGCTATTACCTTCATTCATTAATGCGATTACTTGCAAGACAGCATTTTATCTTTACTCCAAGTGTCTTTTCATTGTCTTTGTTAGCCAACTATAATTGTCTTACTAAATGAGAAAAATAAATAAGTAGATAGTCTTTGATGTTTTGATAAATCTTTAGCTTCGTTTATTCTTTTAATACATTATTTTTATTGTTTATTTCTATATCTTTTTATTCCAGATCACATAAGTAGAAATAAGTTCTTTAAGAAAATACAGTATTAGATGACCCAAATCAAATATACTTGTTGTTCTTATACGGTTATGAGAAATAAATATAGAGAGGAGGAGACGGAGCATCAGGATCTATATACATACATCATTATCACAATCAATGACAATCGTGATAGCAGCTACAGTACTATTGTTAGTAGGAGTTGCTATACTGCCTATTAACGAAGCAAGTGCAAGAGTATGTAATAATGATAATCACGATAATAGTAAAAACAACAATAACAATGATGATGATGATGATTCGCATAGTACTACTTGTACTCATCAGCAAGACTCAAATAATCATGATCATTCTACTCAAAAAGATACAACTCCTCTCATTCTACCAGTACCTTTTCCTTAAGAATGTTCTCTCTTTCAGAATCTCCAATAGTATCAACAATAACAAAAACTTCCACTAGAGATAATAGCAAAATAAATAATTGTTTTTCTTTTTCTTTTCCGTTAAAATAGACAACATGATATAGTATGCCCCAACTAATTTTATCCAAGTCTTGTCATGTTGAAAGGTAACAAGACATATTTGTTGATGCACCTAAGGAACAATACAAATACATTATGCAAATGCAACCTATAACATATAATCACCTTTCTGAAATTTTTCCTACTGGAAGAAAAACGACAAAAAAACTGTACTGATAAAATTGTCTGCGTTCTATCTACCTTTGATGTCACAATAAGTTGCTTTCTACTACGACATCTATATTATACTTTTTTATGTTAAATGTCTACGCGTTATTATTATTACTACTCACTACCTTATCCCGATTTTGTGCAACCTTAACACCGTTGCCTTTTATTCTAATCTTCCTTCTATAAGTGGTCTTATTGGAATCTGATCTTTTCGTAGTTTGAGTTTACTGAATATGTCAGCAGACTGTTGCTGGGTCTGATCATTTTCTTCCATTTCTATTTCTATTCCAATTTCGTTCTTTATTACATCTTTTCCTTCTCTTGCGCCAATAAGAATTATCTGTGCATTTTGATAGTCTATAAATTTCGTATCTTTTATTATTGAAATAAAGTTCTCAGTTTCATTGAACTCCTTTAGTACTTCATCTGGATATTTTGCAGGCTCTTCTGTACTAGGATACCCTTCTGCTGGTGATCTTGTCTTCTTGGGGTTAATAACTGATATTACATAACTTGCTTCTTTTTGTATACCTAATTCTTTTTGAGCTTCTCCTGGCTCTTTTGGCATTTCAAGAATGTAAGCAAGCTCGGTATGATTTCGATACTTTAGAATTGCATACTTTCCTTCTCCAACTGGTCTTGCAGCATCGCCTCTTCTAAATTCATCTGATAAAAGTTCTTTTGTAAGCCCATTTGCATCTTTAAAAATGCCACCAACTCTGGCCCAATATCGTTCTGATGCTCTAGCTTCAGTCCTTCTAATAGTAGGAAGTGATTTCTTGCCTATGATAAAAAGTCTATAGATTCGGTTGTCGTTATCATTTTTATTATTATCATTTGCTTGCTGCTCAGGTGCCGTGATCATAAAAAAGCGTCGAACATCTTCAATACCTTTTACTTCTTCAGATCTTACTTTTGGTCGATAGAAGAAGTAAATATCTCCATACTCTAGAATTTCAGTTTGACTTTGCTGCTGATTATGCTGATTACTATTACTACTTTGAACCTTGTTGGTATCTGAATTAGCCATATTGTCCATTCTTCGTATCAGTAATTTATAACAATTA
>JBJMFM010000349.1:0-16366 GCA_045808425.1 Nitrososphaeraceae archaeon
AGGTGTCGGATAATGATGACGCTGACGATGATAAACAGCCGTAGTTTACATTATGTCCCACCACACTAAATGAGCCTCCAAACGATTCTGGTACATATCCTGTTTCAGACACCGAATATACCACATCATAATGACCAACAGGAGCATTGCGTTCTATTCTCCAAGATATTGAAGAGCGTCCTGACGCATCAGTAGGTACACTAAAATGTCTTACTGTTTTACCGTCAGCATAGCTTACAGTTGCGCTTGTAATAGCTCCACCAATAGGTTGGCGACTCTTCTGATCAGCCACTTGAAAATGTATAATCTGTGTCTTGCCCTGTTGAACTGCAATGCTTTCAATATATGCCTTAATTCCAAGTGTTCCAACTCCTTCTTCCTGTTGGGCGGCATAGCTAGGCTCGATAAAAGGGCCTTGTATATAAGAAAATAAAATCAAAGTCATTAGTACAGGTAATAATATAACTGGCCCTAGATGGCCTCTTGTCATCTTTTTCAACACTTTTGTCTTCAATATCAACGATGATGGAAATAGCAACAGCAACTCTAGAGTATACGGCGTTATATTAGATATGAAAATATCATCGCTAATACTGGGTACTATTACTAAAAAATAGCAAAGTTTCGTCAGAATCGCCCATAATAATTAATAATTATATTAAATGAGCCTCAGAGGTTGATCAAATTGAGCAAACTTACTTTCTTGTTCCAACACTACAGCTTCTACTGGTTGATAGATGTGGACTCCATTGCCACTCCATAGTACAGAAGGCTTACCCCCAGTTTGTTCAGTCTTTTTACATGTCTCTTTTACCTCAATCCAAAATTCTTTGTCTGTTCTAAACAAACATCGATCTATATCAATAAAAATGAAATTCGGGTTTATTTATTTATTCCATGATATGCAATATAATCAGGATATGCGTTTATTCTGCAATCCATAAAGTTAGATTGTTTGAACCTCGCAATTGCTTCTTCCTTGCTATAAACAGTAATTTGCTTTCCTAGAGTGTTGGTAAATATTGATCTGGGCCAGTGAGGTTCATCAAAGTGGCTTGTGATATAGTCAAGGCCTTGCTCTATTGAAATATTTTGAGTAGTAGGGGGGAGAAAATCTTTACGCATTGGATTAGTGCTGTCAGGATAGTTTCGCATAAAGAAAATTTACCGCTTACTCGCTCATTATTTTTTGTTATATCAGGAGTACTATAATCTAAAACCATTATGTGTTGCTGCCTTCTTTCTCTTCATTTGGTGGCATTAAGATCTGGAGTGTTATTATTTAGTAAGCTTGACTTAAAATTATTATAATCGATAGCAAAGGGGATTTTTTCTTCATGCCTTTGAGGCCCATAAACTCTTACCTATTTACAGAGAAAATCCGCAATATTGTGTATATCTTTCATGTAGTCTAAATGTTTTTTGCAAAAGACGTATTTTATAATATAGATACATAATCTCATTTGAGCTGTCTTAGATATACCATTCTAATTCATGCTCTTTGAGATAAATCAGATTCTCTTGGTTTATTGGCTGTTTTGTATTACTATCAGTCTGAAACTTTGGCTTACAGTAAGGCGCAGGTAAGTGCCAGTTGTTAAATAATATTACCACGATACGCCCTTGGGATGAGTCAACAAGAAGCAAATCAAAATGCTATTGATCAAAACAAAATCCAACTATTCATGAATAAAGCAATAGGAGATATAGCAGGTAGCTCTACTGCCATGCTTGTAATTATTGGAGAAAGACTTGGCTTGTATAAAGCAATGGCGCAATCAAACAGTCCAATCTCAGTCAAAGAACTTGCTGATAAAACTGGAACTGTTGAAAGGTTAGTGAGTGAATGGTTAGCAAATCAGGTTGCAAGTGGATATATAGAGTATGACCCCAGCAGCAGAAAATATAGATTACCCTCAGAACACGCTTTAGCACTAGCTGATGAAAATAGTCCCATATATCTACAAGGTATTTTCAAAGCTATAAAGTCGTACTTTAAGGATGAAGAGGAATTCTTAAAGATGTTTAGAGGAGAAAGAACTCTTTCGTGGATGGATCATAATCCTTTCATGGCGGAAGGCTTTGCTGAATTCTTCAAATCCGGTTACATTGGTAACTTAATTAAATCGTGGATTCCAGCAGTAGATAATGGAAATATTCTTGAGAAACTAAAAAAAGGCGCCAAAGTAGCAGATGTTGGCTGTGGTTTTGGTATTACTACTTTGATGATGGCAAAAACATATCCAAATTCTACCTTTACAGGATTTGATTTTCACAGAGAATCAATTGAAAAAGCAAAGGAATCTGCAAAAAAAGAGAAAATAAATAATGTAAAATTTGAAGTATCGTCAGCTTCAGAATTTCCAGGCAGTGGTTATGATTTTGTAACATTTTTTGACTGTTTACATGATATGGGAAATCCTGAAGGAGCATTAACTCATACGAGAAACGTTATCAAGAAAGATGACGGTGTTGGCGATAGTAGTAATAACAGTGGTACTTGTATGATTGTAGAACCATTTGCACAAAATGAATTAGAGAATAATGTAAATCCAGTAGCAAGTACGTTTTATGCTGCCTCTACTCTGATATGTGTTCCCAATTCATTAGCCTTCAATGGACCTGCACTGGGAGCACAAGCAGGAGAAAACAGAATAAAAGATGTAGCAATGAAGAGTGGCTTTTCTCATTTCAAAAGAGTGCTTGAGACACCACTAAACATAGTTTATGAGGCCAAACCATAGTTATAATATGGTGTGACCAGAGAACATCCGCCATCATAGTTAAACTCATCATTACAATTCCCTTCCTCGCTTTTTATTTTGTTAGAACAAATGTCTTGTTAGACAATTACAGTTGAATAAGGTAATTTTTCACCAAGGCCTATAACAGTTTCTCTAAGAAGCAGTAATTTCCATATCAATTCATACAGCATACAGCCAGGACAATACTATAATAGCACACAGTAACTAGCCATGTTATGGGACGTAAGGATTGGTATTATGTCCACCTTCCAAAACTTCTGATCAAAAGATTGGATCAATTCCTGCAAACACCTAGGGCCAGAAGTATGGCTATCTCTAGTAAACCTGAGCTCCTAAGACACGTGATAAATCAGTTTCTCGATGAGCAAGAAGCATTATACAACAAGATGGATTATGTAAGTGATATTATCTTAGAAACAAAAGATCGTGACCATATGGTCTTTACGTATAACAATGAATCACAATTTAAGGAGATTGTTAATGCATATGTAAGACGAGGCATTGATCGCAATCAGATTAATGTTTTGCTTATCTACACAAAAGAGCAACAGAAATTCATAGAATCAATTGAAAGAGTCGAAAATGTAAATTTCATATTCAACTCACAAGATATAATGATAATTCCAGCTGATGAATGCTTTTATGATGACGGCAGCTTTTCTGCTATACCAAGTCTTAATAGAATACGCGATATTGTGGAACTCGCAAAACAGAAATCAAAAAATGGGCTAAATGTCTTGGCTACTTCGCCAACTAAATTAATCGAACAGGGAAGATATGATGAAGCTCTCCAACTTGAAAACATATCTAATGAAGCAATCAAAGGATCTGAAATGCCTATAACTGTACTATGTCTTTACAAAGCTGTTCCAGAAAACCTTGAAGATCGGTTTTTAGAGTATCATGACCTTATAATAAAACGTTCTGCAGCTGGCTTACAGTAAGGTAGAGGTAAACCTCAATTGTTAAACAAAAAAGAGATCTTCGTTTATCATGAATAAACAAATTTCAAATCAAAAAATGCACAGCACAAGTATACTTCACAGAACTGTAATCAAGATACAAGCTTCTGAAGGTCGCAATCCTGTTAATGTGTTAAATATTAGAATATTTGCATATTGTGGGGCGAATTCTGTATATGTTTTCTTTACCCAATTAATCATCTGATTAACGTCTTTTCCATCGTTAAAGATTGAATTAAAATCCCGCAGAGGATCTGAGTTAGACCATTTAAGCTGAAAGCTTTCTCTGATCTGCTGCCATCTATCATAACATCCTGTATATTTGGCTAGAGCAGCAAGACTCTTCATTACGTGAATACGTTTTTCACCATTTAATTCCAAAAGCTCACTACCGTCTGCTTGTTGAAGTATATGAACATAGTTACGAGCGTAATTTAGCCTATCTTGTGTGCTGCGGGGGTTGTTTGATTGTTTTAGAAAGCCTTCAAATCCATTCCAGAATTCCATATCTAAATTTAATTGACCTGCATCAACTTCAGTATGGAAGCTTCGATTATGAACTAGCCTTGAAAAGGCGGAGGTCGTTGGTTCGAATCCGACCCGGCCCACTTCGCATTTTTCGTTTCGTTTTCAGCGTGTATTGTTGCATATTTTATAATTATTGACTATGCTCGATACAGTGCCAGCTCCTATGTTATTCTCTGCAGCGATTTTGTCGAGGGAGCAACCACTAATCCATTGCTGAATTACTCTTCTTTTAGTTATCTCAGCTATAGCTGCTGGCATACATATAATTATACTATAACAGGTGAGATGTGGAGTCAAATAGCCGTCAAATAGGCTGTGGAACGGAATGGACTTGTACAATGGGGAATGTTAAGTATTCCACAGATACTAGAGATATGACGCTTTTGCATAAAGTTTGATGGAATTGAAATTTTAACATTTTATCTTGTAGTTCGGAGCAAATTTTTATGAAATAAGAATGTGGCTAAAATAATAGAAAATTAAGAATTGCAGCGAGTGTTATACTTCATTAATCTAACTCATCTAATACTGTATACCTCACCCATCTTTCCATCCGTCACAATAATCATCTTGTGAATCTACTGGACATGACGGTTGTCTATGCGCATCTATTGACGTGAGCGACCCCTTATCAAATTGGTTTATTGCTGTTTAAGTATATTTTGGGCTACTGCCATTGTTTAGAAGCCGCCATTATCACTAAAACCAAAAAGGTCGTGTCTAAATCCGTGCAGGCTATTTTTGATGATTGAGTCTACTTTATTTCTGATGGCTGATGCTAATTCCGATGGTGGTGATGATGACTTGCTGCCATCATCATTGTGACTAGATGTTTCGGTGGCAGATCTACTCTTATCTTTTGGACTACTATCTCCCTTCATACTATCATCACTATCTATCTTAGTACTACTGCTACTAGTCTTCTTCTTCTCCTTCTCCTCTGTAGAATCATTATCGGTTGTAGTACTGCTAGCACTATGATCAGTGGATGATGATTTTGTTTCAGAGCTATCATCCTCATATTTTGAGCTGCCCTCATCTTTAGTACTATCAGTTCTATCTGATTTAGTACTGCTACTAGTCTTCTTCTCCTCTGTAGAACCGCTATCACTAATACTTGCTGTACCATGATCACTAGACAATTTAGTGTCAGAGCTGCTACTCTTATCTTTTGAACTGTCATCGTCATTTGTACTGCGTGCTCTATCTAATTTAGTAGTACCAGTCGTCTTTTTCCCTGTAGAACCGTCATTACTAATACTTGTCGTACTACTATCAGGTGATGATTTAGTATCAGTACCGTCGTCCTTATGCTTTTTTGGACTACTATCGTCATTGGTACTTATATAAGGAATAGGTGGTTTAGTGTCAGAGCTGACTTTATCTTTTGAACCACTGTCATCAGTATTTTTTGTACTTCGATGAAGGGATGGTTTAGTGTCAGAGCCGTCATCGTTATGCTTTTTTAGACTACTATCATCATTGGCAGTATCAGTTCTATCTAATTTAGTAGCACCAGGCGTCTCCTTCTTCCCTGTAAAACCATTATCTGTAGCAGTACTACTTCTAACAAGATCACTAGACGATTTAGTATCAGGGCTACTCTTATCTTTTGAACTGTCATCGTCATTGGTTGGAGTAATATCTACTTTAGTAGTCTTCTTTGCTGTAGAACTGCCATCACTAATACTTTTTGTAGTACCATGATCAGTGGATGGTTTAGTGTCATGACTGTCCTTATATTTTGAACCGCTATAGTCATTAGTACTATCAGTTCCATCTGATTTAGTACTGCTACTAGCCTTCTTGTTCTCCTTCTCCTCTGTAGAATCATTATCGGTTGTAGTACTGCTACTACGATGAGTGGATGGTGTAGTATCTACCTTAAGTTTTGGACCACTATCGTCATTGGTTGTTGGAGTACCATCACTATCATGATAACCAAGGTACAACAGCTTACCAGAAGCAACCACCGGAGAAGTTGCAGCAAATGTATAATTTTGTCCAGTGGTACTATTGATTGCTTTTACTGGCTGCGGCTGGTGTTGTTGTTGTTGTTGCTGTTGGCTTATAGCTTTTACCTGTGGTGCTATAGGTGATGGCGATGATGATAATAACCTGTTACTGTGATTGCTAACTGGAGCTATTGTTGCCCCTGTTGCACCGCCGGTTGGCCGTGAAGCGGAATTATTATTATTTGTAGTTGCTATCTGCTGTTGTTGTTGCTGTTTTCGAGGAGCAGCTACACTTGCAACTGCTGTTGGCTTTGTCGTAGTTGTAGTTTGTTGCGGTGGTAATGACGATGATATTGCTGATGTCGATGGTGTTGCTGCTGATAATGAAGGTGGTTTTACTGTTTTTGGAATACCGCATATATTCGATTCAGTGGTATTAACCACCTTGAGAGTTGGGTTACTAGGGTCACACATTTTTGCTTTGAGTTCTGGTGATATTGTTGTGCTAAGTGAACCACCAGTTCGTGGTGCTGATGCTGATAGTGTAGGTGAAGATGACTGTTGAGCATATGCATGGATATTACTCCAAATACCGAAAAGCAATACGCCAACTAGAACTGAGAATACTGCAAAAATCGAGATTGTATGATTCATATCAAACTATACAGAGGTAATTTTATTATTTATACGAACTAACTATAAACTAAGTGGTTTTTTATACTATTATTATGTTGATATGAATACCAGAAAAGAGTTATAATAGATTATTATCACTCCACAAGTGAGATTTTTAAGAATTCAAAAATTATTTTTTGATAGTATGTAATTACCGGGTTTAGATGGTGATTCATTTTTTCTCTTTTTTGCTGAACGTGTCACTTTCCTATTTCTTAAATTAAATGTCGATTGACTTTAACCATTTCTCTTAAAAATTGTCCTTCCCTCAAAAAAAGCATTTAGGCCACAGATAAGATTACAGATCGTATTGAAGATTGAAGATAGAAATACGAATAAACTTTCTGAAGTAAGAGAGTAGTAATCTCCATTAGAGAGCGAAATCCAGCGGTTAAATGAAGCAAATTTGCATTATACATTTGAGCTTGATTTCATGAAATCCGAATTTGAACTCCATAACTTGAGAATAGATATCCTAGCATGATAACGACTCTAAAGCCTATGTTATAATAGAATACAAAAAGGATATGAGTTTCTCAGTTATTATTATTATTTGACGCTGATCCTCATAATTGGGGTGGAGCTATCTGTTGACTTGTGGTAATGCTAGGACAATTGCCATTAGCATCCGGTGCTGAACCATTAGCACATGTTGTTTGCGATATTTATGGTGGTAGAGCGTTTGAAGATAATGGTTTTTCATTCGGTTTATTAGCTAGACATCTTTTATCTATAAGAGAATTGAAGAGGCATTAATAACAACAAAATATGCTCTGCCAAGAAAAACGACAAGAAAAGCAAAGGAGGTCGCTAGTAAGAGTGGTATTCTACTTTGTGCAATTTTAATTCTTTGTGGTTTGCAAACAGTCTCAGACATTTTTCGCATTTCCGTCTATGATTTGTCCTTGCTCTTTGTTCATCATATATAGTAGGGTAACTAGATTGTCCACTCTCGTGTTCGTTTGCTACTTGCGTAGGTTCTATAATTTGGAATTCGGTTGTAGTATTTAACACATTACTTGTTTGTAACTGGTCAAGTTGATTGTATACCTGTAAGAAATGCATACCCTTCTCTGTAATTGTATAAAGCCGATCTTCTTTCTGATATTCTATTAAACCTTTTTCCAATAGAGACGACAAAAATTGTTTTAACTGTGCATAGGTTAGATATGCTTTAAACATTATTATTGTTTGAGTTGCTCTATTAGTATTGACTATAGCTTCTAGAATCAAAGCCGCTATTTCTTCTTTACTTCTATGTTTCAAATCATTATACCTCTAAATGAATATACTATAATTAATAGAAGAATATACAGGTTAATAATAGTAACTGATAGACAGTGTATATTATTATTAATTAGTGATAGCAGTGAGCCTAAGGAAGCATTTGCGAGTCAATAATATGAATAAATATCTATAAAATCTATTCAGATCGTAAAATGTCATAATTGCTGCCAGATATTGGCCTCTTGTAGCATATCTTGATGAGGAGGTGGATTTTTCTAATATATCAAATAATCAACTATTTGAGTTTGGATTAAGTTACGAATATCTTGATATCTCAGTAAATCATCAGGATTGTTATCTACTTTAAGATATTCCATGTATTTTTGAAGAGCAAAAGTAGATGCTGCTTTGGTTACAGGAGATTTTAAACCTTCTATAAAAATATACAGTAAGGAATGCCTGATAATGTTGGTTCAGATACCTTATTTCTAAACATTAGATTCCCCTAAATGACATATGCAGATGTATAATAATGGTATATAGCTCAGTCAAAGAAATCACATCATGTCAGCATGTCAACAATAAACACAATTCCAAATACTGCGATTACAATTAAGATTTTTTTTAATTCAGTCGTCTTGGATCAAATCTCCAAATTCTTTATGCTTCTCTCAAACTGTTTAAATGAACAACTGTTATATATTAATTAATTGTTTATCGAATTTAATAATATATTAAATCAGTACTTTGTTTTTTCTATAATGCGGCTAGACCATAGCCGGCATTTTATCTAGTTCAAAGATTTCAAGTTTAATATCCATTTTATTATTACTTTTATTAATATAAAATTTACTGATATGAGACTTCTTGTTCTTCCTTTGTTCTTCCCCTGCTCCTCCTTCCTCGTTAAGGTAATAGTCCAAACACAACAAGTCCTTTCATGACTTCAGGATTGCAGATTACAGAAAAATAATTACTTGCTTAAGAATCCAAATGATGATAGATACTAAAATGATAACCAATACTAATAAAAATACTCCTTTTGACATCATTTCACAGATGCAACGATATCATCATTTCTTTTGTCGCTCTTCAATTACTTGCTGTAAATATTCTTTGATATTTCCAGCACCACTAATCTAACTCTACACTAAGTCTTTTAGCCAAATATTCTATTGTAACTGGCTTTTTAATAAAACATCCAATACTTCTTGCTTTAGGATATACTTCCCTTAGAGCTTCAATATTTACTTCTGCTGAAGATATAAAACATACTCTAACGTTGACATCTAATTCCAATAGCTTTTCACATAATTCAAATCCATTCATATAGGGCATACAAATATCAGTTAGCAGTAGATCATAAAAAAATTTGGTTTGAATTCTCTTACTGCTACTGCAGGATTATCGTATGAGTATATTTCAAACCGTCTTCTCTTATTATCATGATAAAATAGCCTTCTAGACCTACAACCAAAAGTTAATGATGGTCTAGAAATTCAAATTTAAACTATACTAAACTATGCAGAACCTCATTGAAAAACCCTAATTGTTATCAGTCTACATTCCAGAATAATAGGAAATCTTTGGTTAACAGATAGTCTATCGAAAATGAATTAAATTGACCTGTTAATTTTATTATCTAGCAAGTATGAGTTATCCAGAGTGAATTGATAATTGCCAACAATAGTTCATTTTGAAATACCTGTAGATGATATCGAAAGAGCAAAGAAATTCTACACTGATTTGTTTGAATGGAAAATGGAAAAATTGCCTGGTACTGATGATAGACAATTAACATCAGCAGCAACAGGTCAACCAATTGAATATTGGACGGTGACAACAATAGATGACAAAGGAAACAAAGCATTAGGTGGCGGAATGATGAAAAGACAAATGCCAGAGCATCATGTGACTAATTATATAGGCGTAAAATCAATAGAAGAATACGCATCTAAAGTGGAGAAGCTCGGAGGTAAAGTGCTTGCTCCTAAACACACAGTACCGGGGATGGGATACTTTGCGCTTTGCCATGATACAGAAAACAATGTATTCGCTATATGGGAGTCTAATGAAGGTGCCAAGTAAATGAGCACACATTAACCTCTTTTTTTGAAAGTAGTAAAGATAAAATTAATTGATAACTAGTAGTTAACTGAACTGACTTTCTGAACGATAAACCCTCCACTTTTGTTAACCAGCAGTGATTAGCATAGTACTTTCCTTATATATCACAATTATTTTACAAACTATTCCCTAAAGGGAAGCAAATGGTATTATTGCAGCAACAACAAAAGCAATAATAATAGTAGTCTTCAATCTATGGGTCTGCATAATTATTGAAAGATATATACAGGAGTGGCTTAGGAAATCAATCTTCTTGCGTGTGCTCCATAACACCGTATATTATTTTAGAGCATTACAAGATCATCTACTTGTGAAATCATTACAACCGCCTTATCCCCACCAAGAGATTTCTTCATTCTTTGTACAACCTCATCTACATTATCAGAGTTTACTACAGTAGCCACAATTTTCCTTGTAGTGTATGCAAGCTCAAATGTACCACTTCCCCTACCTGAAGCAACTCTTTCCTTCTTCTCTTTTGTTGCCCTTTTTACGTCATATATGGTAGCATCAAGACCCATTTCTTTAAGTGAGGAAATCATCTGATCAAGGCTTTCGGGCTTTACAATGACTGCAAGTCTCTTCATATTTTTCGATTTCTTGCTTGGCTTTTCAGAATAATCCACTTCGAATGGTAACGTAATTTTTTCTCGTGACATGGTATAATTAATAATAGAATTGTTATAGAAAAGGATTATGGCGTGTAGAAAAGTACGGTTAAATGATAATTTTCAATTGGATATATATATACTGTAAAGGAGATGTTTTCAAAAAAATTGGTAAATGAGTGCTGTTTTAATACACACTCAAAATACTTGACTGTAGCAGTCCGTTACTTCAGCTTGTGTGAGATCACCATCTGCTGCAGCGCCAGACTGACACTTTGATAAACTCTTCAAATCCTTTGCAGAGATACCACTAGTGTCACCTGTGGTGCCGCCCGAATCGCCAGCATTAGTGCTCTTCGATTTTGGAGAGTCGTCACGTAATACTGCTGGGAGGCTAGACTTGTCTTCATCCGTTGAACTCGTACCACTTGCTTTTTTCGCAAATGCAGAGCCAACAAAGCCGCCACTTACGACTATAAGCGATGAGGCTATGGCAATGGTAAACAGAGCCGCCGTTGTTCTCTTAGTAAACATTACCATCGATTATAATGCTATGTTTTTAAGAAATATGATAGTAAATAGGCTATATTAACTACCTAACACACTTATCGAGTATACTTATGTTAAGAAGTAACTATTCAATGACAAATAATAATCAAATTAGTTGTTATATGCATATAAAAAAGTAATAATAATGTCTTGTTCGTGTTTTTATTTTCAGTAATCTTACTAAGCCTACTTTCATTATCTTTATCCGAAATAATGATAAATGTACAAGCATATTCTGGTTCTACGTCTGGTAATAACAGCAGTGGAAACGAGACTCGCGTTACACAAATGGGGATTTGTGTAGTAGGTGTAGGGGGTCCTTGTAATGGCGGTAGTGATTTTGATGGTATAGATCATAATCCCAGATAGTGTATATTGTCAAATGACTTCACTTATAATTGCAATTTTGGGTTCTGAATCCTCGGTGGTGTTAACTACGTGTCTAAAAATGAGTGATGAAAAATGCATATCTACTTCCTTTAATGCGTGTTAAAGTCTGCATAAAAAACAAAGAGAAAGATGCGATAACATGTTTTCTACTTTCTTACAAGAACATCTTGTATAATAGTGCCGTATATTGGCGTGTTACCAAAATGATTCATTGTCTTTGCTGGGTCTACCCAAATGCTTATTACGTTATCATCTAATGTCCTAATACTTAGAGGTACGTCATTAACCTGCCCTTCCTTCATGGTTATAGTGGCAGTTCCATTGTATACAACAGTTTTTTCATTTGGCATAGACATACCTATCAAAATAAAGTTAGATATCTGATGTTTATGTAAAGCACTTCCATTTAGCATTACCATATTAAATACTGCATTAAACGTTGCAGTCGGAAGATTCTTTAACAAACTTGACATTGTGTTGGAAGTCATGTTTGTTAAACTACCTCTCCATATACCAGAAACAAGCCATGCCGGTTTTCCATCCTTATCATTTTGTAAGCTTGCAATGGTTCCTCTCGCATATAGTCCTGGTTGGATGATGTCGTTTTGAGCAGGGATTCCGCCATGCTGTTGTTGTACTGAATATGATGATGAGGGTGGCGGTGGAGACAACATCATCGTCATACCACTGCTACTACCAATACTTGTAGTTGCAGATAATGGCGAAGCAAATATAATTACTATTCCTAATGTTAACGCTATAGCCATTCCTAAGGTTAAGAAAGTCTTCTTAGAATTCATTGTAAAAAGCTCAAGAGTAAGGTCTCATATAAGCCCTTGTGATTGCTTCAAATGCAACACTAAGATCATTATGATCTAAAGAAAGACAAGACTGCTCGAAATTGATGATATAATAGATACGCAGTGAAGAAAGACAGTACCTGTCAAAAAGCTCGTTTGTTTGTTATCATGTTAATATTCTCTTTGCTGACTTCCTGTACTTTAATATTGAGATGCTTGTCACCGTCTAAGATAACAGCTATTTCTTTAGATTCTTTATAACCACGTTCAGCTACAAACCTAACAGCATCATCAACCACAGTAGCATTAGTAAGCAACTCTAGCTTCATAGAATAGCATTCCTTCGCTAACGATAATGCTTGTATCTTTTCTCTTTTATCTTCTGTATTCTGTTCTGTACTCCATGCTTACCTTGTAACTGCCTCTAACCCTATCATACATTTTTCATATTCTTCTGGCAGCCTTCCATCGATGTACCTTTCGATACTGGTTTTGGTTTCATTTCTCAAATATGATATATCTCTATTTACCGTGACTAATCCAACTTGCAATATTTGCGATATCTCCCTCCGGCTGTATCCTTTGCTGCAGAGCTCTTGTACTTTATCTGTCTCCATTGTACCTGTGGGTGCTATTCTTGATGCAGTTGTTCCATTTTCTGTGGCTGTCTTTAATGGGGCGTTTCATGCTTAACAGAATGATAGGATACTTCTATGCATTTTCACTATCTATATTGGAGCTAACTATATCACTGCTCAGATGCGTGTTCTTCTATATTAGTTGTTCTGCCTCGTATTCTTTTTCTTAATTTAGATTCGTTTAGCAAAAACACAAATATTTCACCATTACATTCTATTGTAGATTTGAAGATCGTAGCCATTCTCTATCCTGGTGGGGAAACAGCAAAGAATAATCCAGACTTGTCGGGTTGTGCAGAGAATGCCCTTGGGCTAAGAGATTTTCTTGAAAGGAATGGTCATGAACTTGTAGTACTAACTGACAAGCAGTCTGAGCTTGATAGGCACCTCGCCAGTACTGATGTGTTAATTACTACTCCGTTCTGGCCAGCTTATATTACAAAAGAAAGAATTTCGAATGCTCCAAAGCTTCGGCTTATTTTGACTGCTGGCGTTGGTTCAGATCACATAGATTTGGCGGCTGCTGCTGCACACAGAATTACTGTGGCAGAGATTACTGGTAGCAACGTTGTAAGTGTAGCTGAGCAAGTCGTAATGCAGATCTTAGCTCTTGTTCGTAACTATATTCCCGCTTACAAACAAGTTCTTGATGGTAGATGGGATATTGCAGAAATTGCTGCAAAGGCTCATGATCTGGAGGACAAGACTGTTGGAGTTATAGGGACTGGGAGGATCGGACAGAGAGTATGTACAAGGCTTAAGGCATTCGATATTAACTTACTATATTATAACAATTTTCGGCTTAGTACTGTTGAAGAATTCGTGCTTGGTGTAAGCTATACCCCTTTAGAGGAACTAATCGAAAAATCAGATATCATCACCATCAATACACCTTTAACTCCAGAGACAGATGGCATGTTTAATCATGATCTCTTATTCAGGATGAAGAAAGGCGCCTATCTTGTCAACACCGCTCGGGGCAAGATTATCGATACCCATGCGCTTGTGGAAGCCCTGGAGAAAGGTCATTTGGCAGGATATGCTGGAGATGTATGGTTTCCCGAGCCAGCGCCTATGGACCACCCATGGAGACATATGCCAAACCATGGGATGGTACATCATTACTCTGGGACAACTCTGGAAGCGCAAAAGAGATATAGTGATGGGATAAAAAACTGCCTTTTAAATTTTCTAAATGGGCGTGCTATTGATCAGGATTACCTCATAGTAGACGATGGCAAGGTAGTAAGTCCCAGTTATAGCTATGCCTTCAAGAGATAATCGAAGTTATTTAAGATACCATAATATTGATTACAATACCATATTATGGTTTTTACTATATATTGGTAACAGCTTTCTAGTGTCCATGTCCTAGCATAGCTTTAGAGTGGCTTTGTTTCGCAAATATGGTTCATTCTTTACAATAATCAGTAACTTTTCACGATCCCATAGCTTTGTCTCTGAGTAAGAACTTTGTCTCTTCGTTCTCTTTTCTTTTATTTTGGCAAAGACAGGAGTAACCCATTCTGATTGTGGTATTGTATAGTCCTTTCCTCTCTGACTGTAAAGCCATCTAAACAAATGTTTGATTCTATGTAAATAGAGGTTCCAAGTGGAAATCCCTTTCTTATCAGGGTCCTGTTCTAATGATTTTATCTTTGTGTCAACAAAACTTGTAATCCGCTATTTATGCTTAATGTCATAGAAAGCATGTCAGAACCTAAAAATTTTATATATGCAATTACAAATTTAAGAGCATTATTTTGGCGCCTTTCCGATGAGTCATTTTCTTTCATATATTTATGAAATTCCTCAACAATGGTAGTATCAGTTCTATTAGGTATGCAAGCAATCTTTGAAGTAGTAGTTGACAGTTTTGTTGGCATTATTTGATGTTATGACCTCCTCTTAACAAGGCTGTAACCTCCATTACATAGTAAGAAGAATCAGTATTTGAACCCGTATATATAATGGGCCCAAGGGGGTTCGACAAGACTTTAAAGTGTATTAAAAGGTAAAGGATAGGATTAATCTAACTCTGCTAATAATCTTTTAGCAAAATATTCTATTGTAACTGGTTTTTTGATAAAACATCCAAAGCTTAATGATGGGTAGACTTCTCTTAGAGCTTCTATATTTACTTCTGCTGCTGACATAAAGCATACTCGAATGTTTGAATCCAGCTCTAATATCTTTTGAGATAATTCAAATCCATTCACATGGGGCATATAAATATCAGTCAATACCTGGAAGAAGTTTGGTTTGAATTGGGATAATGCTACTGCTGGATTACTATACGAATGTACTTCAAATCTTATTTTTTCATTATCATGATAATAATACCCCTCTAGACCCACACCAAAAGTTAAAGTGACATCAGGTTCATCGTCTACAACAAGGATCCTTTTAAGAAATGAATCTTTACTTGTTTCTACAGTGATGTTGTTGTTAGAACCAACACTGTTGTGTGCTGTCTTGATATGTTCTCATCTTACCCACCATTATAACGGTATACAATCATCATCATACTAACAAATGATTTATGAGATTTGTATTAAACTCAGTAATGAAAATTATCTTTACACTTTTATAAATTTCTCTTATCTTTTGATGAACCTCAAAATAATTGTAATTTATTCAATAAACACTACGTTAAATGTACAATTTTTGATAGTAAGCCATGTTCTCATGCGTAGATGCTTGCTGATTACAAAGGTAGTTGAATATAGATATCAAAAGTTACATTAAAACGGGCTAACGTATGCTACATGATATTTGAGAATCATTAGAATATATACCTTGCCTCTCCTTTTGGAGTTCCACCAATTAGTGGTCAAAATAGCAATGGAATAATTTTTATTACGATGTAAGTTTACAGATGATCTCATTTGTTTTTCACCAAATCATCATAATAGACCGCCTTATCTGTGGTCAATGGAAGTGTGAAGCTAAACGTTGCTCCTCTTTTTTCTCCATTATCCAGCATATCATGGTTATTATGAGCCCATATTCTACCGCCATGAGCTTCTATAATACTCTTTGAAATATACAATCCCAGCCCAGTACCCTGTTGAGATTTCGTAGCAAACTTTGTAAATAGTAGTGGTATAATATCATCATCTATACCTTCACCTGTATCCTT
>JBJMFM010000350.1:0-3055 GCA_045808425.1 Nitrososphaeraceae archaeon
ATCAATTATTTGCTGTTTCAAGCGAACAATCAATTTCACTTGATCAGGTACCAAATTATATAGAGAAAAAATTAGAAGAACAACAAAAGATTGATGACCAGATAAAAGAGGCTGATGCTGTGCTTCAAAGCAAAAATGTAAGTATCGAAGCAATCAATGAACATATCTAGTTAAACGAGGAACTCAGCAAATATAGATTGTCTACCAAACATATTCATAGACTAGTAAATCTCCTTTTGGCCGCTAAAGAATATAGATACAGCCCAGGAAAAATCGTGGCAAAGCTGCGTAATGTAAAACGGCTAGAAAACAAAGAAAATAAACTAAAAAATAGTTGTGATGTACTCTCAAAGCAAGCGGATAAGTACAAAGAGATAATTCCTCTAGCTCAGCTAATTTGGGATTTGCATATTGGCAAAAACGAATTGATATCATTTAAGGTTGCAGTAAATGAAGCAGCAGAGTTATATGGTTTTCCCCGTTCTACTGCGGCCGTTTATGTACTCAACAACTTAAGAGAATATAATAAAAAAGGCCAACTCAAAAAGGAATTGTCTTCACTGTACTTGCAGAAATATGCAGTTGATGAATTTTACTCACGTCATAGCCAAGCTCTGATTACTTTAGCTAAGTTACAAACTCATGGAATAACAGAAGAGCAAATAATATACTTTTTGGAAACTAATAAGTATAAAGTTGATTCAAGATTTAGCAGTTGACTTACATCCAATAGATATTACGCTTGAAATTTTCAGTCCGGTCTAACACCAGAAATCATCCCAAACATTGTGTATTATCCCCATTTTCTTTCCTGAAGCACTTAGCAGGTATGTACACAAGATTTTCAGGAATTGACACCCACACTTTTTCTTCCCTGGGAACCTCAAAGAAATACGTAGTTGCAGTACCTGTCGCACCTTCAGTAACTACCTGTAATTGTGCTCTATCTTCTAATGGAGTGTACTCAACTACTCTATCAGTTCCTAGCAAAGATCTATTCCAGCCTTTGTCAAAATCTACATGCCTAAACTCTAGTACTGTCTGATATACCACAATTGGTAACCCATACAGAAATATATAAAGAGATAGACAAATTGTAGTTTAAGGAAAGTCAACTTGTATTTTCTTCTAAAGATTTGCTAGATTGTAAAAAATATATCTAACAGCTATGGTACAAGAACCAGAATTATAGTTGTAGCTAAACTTGCTTTCTGAGATATCGAAACTAACAATAACACGATCACGAACTCGTCATTTTTCATTCGGGGGAAGCCATCGAATTCATTTTATAAAATACTACCGAATCAAAATGGTAATATAGACACAATAGTTGGTGAATGATTGTCAAATATATTGTTGTGACTATTACTGATTCTACTTGCATTTAGAGGGTTTTGCAGCGGAGGCTGGTTCATCTGCTGCTGTTGTTGTGGTTGTGACGGCTGCGACTTCGACTGCTGAAGAGGAGGTAAGAACGGGAGCAGATGATCCGTTAATTGTAGTCCATTTGAATTTGTTGTTATCATGGGAGCATTAGTGTCTTGTTGCTGATGCGGTAGCTGTGACTGAACTGAAGATGATGATATTGGAGAGAACGGGAAGGAATTAGCGTTAGCTATGTTCACTGTAGTCGAAAATATCGTTACAAGTAAAGCAGACATTGTCATAGCTAAAGCTGGGATTAATGCCAGCGAGAATTCAGTTTTGAATTTCTTCATTTCCATATAGGCTAGCTAAGTTTTCGTTTTATTTTAGTTGGCAAGGATTTGCAGGATAGATATGTAGTGTCAAAATGGCAGATGAAAAAGCATAGTAAATAGTTTAGAAGAAGAGAAAAACATTCGAGATAAGATAAAGCTACCATCTAACTACCATATTAAGAATCGGCAGAACGAGTTTCGTTCTATTATTATTTATCTGCAAAATTGCTTCCATATACAGCATTGAGTTTTTTGAACATCAATGCACAATCAGCCCTTGAGCTATCAATTCTCCTTGTTGTTGTCTACGTAAGTTCATTTTAGACTCCCAAGCGCAGCTCTTGATATGCTAGATTTGATAATCTATCAGCTTCCTTATTCTGGTCCCTGGGTATCAATTCAAATTGTATATGTTTGAACCTTGAGATCAGAGACATAGCGTAGCGGTATAATGGAATTATATTAGTTGCATTTACTTTGAAGTTTCTTTTTATCTGCTGGATAACTAACTGTGAATCTCCCTTAATGTCGGTGGTTTCGTTTTGATAATTATTTGCGATCAACCATTCTAGAGCTCTAATTATACCTGTATACTCAGCTACATTGTTGGTGCTGTTTTGTTCGGCTAGTCCATATTCACTATGAATTGTATTTCCTTCTTCATTCTTGACAATGAAAGCAAAGCAAGCTGTTCCCCCGGGGTTACAGGGTTGACATAAACCATCAAAGTAAACTTGTATTGTTTTTTCGGGGGAAGGATGAAATGATTTCATTAGTCTTATTTTCTGTATAGTCTTCAATTGTTTTTGTTGTCATTTGCCTCATCAGCCTGTTATTCTACCACAGATTGGAGGAACTCGTTTAATAGCAGACGATCTATTTCATTCTTATTCTTGGCGGTTACTGTTGGTATTACTGATTTTGCTACTGCTACAGAACTATTGTACTCACTGTTTGCAGAAGTTTCATGTTTGTTTAGCAGCTGTCCGCAGTTTTGTTTGTCATCAAGCCAGCCTTTTGTAAAATATCTATCTGGAAAACTGAAGACTTCCTCCACAATCATTCTTGCATTCTTTTGGATTTTGCATGTTTCATCAAAGATTTTAGGTAGCGAACTATTTTGTTGTTCAGAATCAAGGCCTTTAGAAGAATGCTTTAGAGCAGTCATAATTTGCATTTCTAATACATCTATTGTAGGGTATGCCTCAGGATTTTCAACTTTCAAGCGTATATTATCAAATAATTCATTATTTTTCTCCATAAAAGAATGAAAGAATGATTTTGTAGCTTTTGCGGTTGAAGGTGGAAAGTGCTGATGATTGAGTATATGGAAAAGATCGGTGAAATAGAGCAGA